>JBBRZF010000007.1:0-40895 GCA_038236965.1 Terriglobales bacterium
CTACCTATTTACCGAAGATGCCCTCGGTCACGACGCCCCGGTCAAAATCCACGCAATACCCCGCCGGACGGCAGCTTGCCACAACTTGAGCGTAAGTCACTCATGCCACGTCTTGACATCGTGCGGCTTATGTTTTACGATTAGCACTCGTTGGGCGAGAGTGCTAACAGAGTTCCTCCCCGCTCAAGTTTACGGCCCATTTGGGCCATTCGTCTCCGGCCCCCACCGTAGCCGAGCCACGTAAATAGCTGTCTCAATCTCGAACCAAATCCAAAAGGAGTTCCAAACGATGGCAACGAAGCTTACTCCCCTGCACGATCGCATCGTCGTACGTCGCATCGAGGAAGCCACCACCACCCGTGGCGGAATCATCATCCCCGATAGCGCCAAAGACAAACCACAGGAAGGCGAAGTCATCTCCGTCGGCAAAGGCAAGAGCAACGACGAAGGCAAGGTTTCTCCGCTCGACGTAAAAGCTGGCGACCACATTCTCTTCGGCAAGTATGCCGGCACCGAGATCAAGATCGACGGCGAAGAGTTCCTCATCATGCGTGAAGAGGAAGTCCTCGGAATCCTCGCCGGATCCGGTAAAGCGGCCTCGAAGTAAGAGCAGTCGCCGCCCGCAATCCCCGACGCCCCGCGCGTCTGGATTCAGTTGTCACACCAGGTTTTGAAACACTTTTGAGGAGGTTCACAAATGGCAAAGCAGATTGTTCATGGTGAGGAATCGCGTCAGGCGATTCTCCGCGGCGTCAATGTTTTGGCAGACGCGGTAAAGGTTACCCTCGGCCCCAAGGGCCGCAACGTCGTCATCGAAAAGAAATTCGGTTCGCCGACCATCACGAAGGACGGCGTCACCGTCGCAAAAGAAATCGAACTGAAGGACCCGCTTGAGAACATGGGCGCCCAGATGGTTCGCGAAGTCGCAAGCAAGACCAGCGACATCGCCGGGGACGGCACCACCACGGCCACCGTTCTTGCCCAGTCCATCTTCCGCGAAGGCGTGAAGACGGTTGCTGCCGGCGCGAACCCGATGGCTCTCAAGCGCGGCATCGAAAAGGCCATCCTGGCCGTTTGCGGCTCGCTTGATAAAGACGGCAATCGCATCAAGGGCGGCCTCGATGATCTGTCGAAGCCCGTTACCGGCGAAATGATCGCCCAGGTCGGCACCATCTCGGCCAACAATGACGAGACCATTGGTCACATCATTGCCGAAGCCATGAAGAAGGTCGGCAAAGACGGCGTCATCACCGTTGAAGAATCCAAGACGATGGAAACCCAGCTCGAAGTCGTCGAAGGCATGCAGTTCGATCGCGGTTACCTCTCGCCCTACATGGTCACCGACCCCGAGCGCATGGAAGCCGTTCTTGAGAACGCGCTGATCCTCATCCACGAAAAGAAGATCTCGTCGATGAAGGACCTGCTCCCCATCCTCGAACAGATTGCCAAGTCCAGCCGTCCGCTGCTCATCATCGCCGAAGACGTCGAAGGTGAAGCGCTTGCCACGCTCGTCGTGAACAAGCTTCGCGGAACGCTGCACGTTTGCGCCGTCAAGGCTCCTGGCTTTGGCGACCGTCGCAAGGCAATGTTGCAGGACATCGCCATCCTCACCGGCGGTAAAGCCATCACGGAAGACTTGGGCATCAAGCTCGAGAACGTGACCATGGAAGACCTCGGCCAGGCCAAGAAAGTCACCGTCGATAAGGACAACACCACCCTCGTCGAAGGCAAAGGCAAGAGCTCCGAGATCGAAGGCCGCGTGAAGGAGATTCGCAGCCAGGTCGAAAAGACCACCAGCGACTACGACCGCGAGAAGCTCCAGGAACGTCTGGCGAAACTCGTCGGCGGCGTTGCGGTCATCAAGGTCGGTGCCGCTACCGAAACCGAAATGAAGGAAAAGAAAGCTCGCGTGGAAGACGCGATGCACGCAACCCGCGCTGCCGTGGAAGAAGGCATCGTCCCGGGCGGCGGCGTTGCGCTCATCCGCTGCATCCCCATCATCGAGAAGCTGATTGCGAAGCTGGAAGGCGACGAGAAGATCGGCGTCACCATCGTAAAGCGCGCACTCGAAGAGCCCCTTCGTCAGATCGTCGGCAACGCCGGCGAAGAAGGCGCAGTCATCATCGGCAAGATCCGCGAATCCAAGGACGTTGCGTATGGCTACAACGCGCACACCGGCGAATTCGTTGACCTCGTCAAGGCTGGCGTAATCGATCCGACGAAAGTAACCCGCACCGCGCTTCAGAACGCTGGCTCCATCGCAGCCCTGATGCTCACAACCGAAGCGCTAGTAGCCGACATCCCAGAAGAAAAGAAAGACGCTGGAATGGGCGGCGGACACGGCGGCGGCGGCGGTATGGGCGGAATGTACTAAGAAGCAATCAGCCGATAGCGAAAGCTGTCAGCTAAAGCTAAAAAGCCTCACTCGAAAGAGTGGGGCTTTTTTTGTGTCCGTCTTTCTTCTAACCCAAGCGGGTTCGTATCAGGGCACGACTTCAGTCGTGCCGTTCCAACTTGTTTCTGACGTTGCTCTTGGCGTTTGACTCAGGTGGGCCCGGACGCCTCGTCCGTGGCAGGGCGAGCGCAGTTCGCCTATTACCGCGCCGCCGCTGCAACCGACATGTTCTTCATTGGCGCTGCTCCACAGCGAACAAGGAAATCGTATGTTGCGTTCAATTCGAAATGCGACCGACTTCGATCCGCTATCGGTGGCTCGGGAACATAGATGATCATTCCCTGTCGCGCTCGCGTCAACAGCACCCGATAAGCATTCATCCTATATCGATGCTTCGTCTCAGCACGCGAAAGCGGGTCACCTTTAAGTCGTTCAAGATCTTCAGTCCGTCCCAAACAAAGTCCTCACCCCAGCAGAGCCCAATCCAATCCAACTCCAATCCCTGAATCTCAAATTGAGTTGCACACACTTCAAGCTTCGACGATGCGCGAATATCGTTGCAGTACTTGTGATCGCATCCTACTTCGTCGCATTCATGCCGGTCGAGCAACCACCGTTCCCATTCGTAGAATCGATGGAAGTCATACCCGGCCTCAATACCGTCCGCTCGCAGCCTCGTGGCCGCGGAACAAGCAACAAGCCCGGCTCGCGTATATCCAATGCGACGTGCATTCAACCAACTTTTCGCATCGGCGAGCGACCGCGCAATAGTCGGGGTCTCTTCCATTTTCGCTGCAAGCTCTGCCGCCAGCGACTGATTTCCTGCGAGCACTGCGTTCGTCTAGTCCGAATTGTGCTGAGATCTAATTGATCGAGTACTGACATTCAAATGCAGGTTTACGTGAGCGTGAATACGTGAAGGGTGGGAGTCTGGAACCTCAAACAACTTGAAGCCCTCGACAGAAATACCTCCCGAAAGAACCTCGGGGGATGCATACACATCCCAATGAGGAAACTCAGCTACAGCTCTTCCCCACTCAGCTATCCCCGCCTCACCAGAATTGATTTCCTGCCCGCCTCCAATGAGTGCAACAATCACAGACCAATCCTCGCGGCGATCCATAATCTCCAGAAGCATCTTGGCTTCTGAGACTTCGGGACGCCCAGCTCTCAAGTTCCGTTTCTCATCCCAGGCACGTTGCGCCTCGTCAAATACGATCACGTTGTCAACCGGACTCGCACCGTTCCCATCTTCGTAGTAACTATCGGCGAATCGGTGAACACTCCCTATGAAGGTCTGCACAGCGAGTTCTGCCGCCCGGCGCGTCTGGCCACTGCGCTTCACCACATCTCTTATCAAAGCTTCGCGAATAATTTTCACCAACGGTCCGTTGCCAGACAAAAACATCGAACAGTCTTGTAGCTCGTTCCGATGCACAGCATTCAAGCCCACAAGCGTCTTACCCGCGCCGGGAACGCCGGTAACAAAACAGATTGCTTTCCTGCGCTCCGCTCCTTCTTCGCGCGTCTTGATAATAACGTCGAGGAGCGCATTGGTAGTTTTGTCGAGGTCTTCGCGAGCAGCCGCGGAGTGTCCAATCTCAAAGACATCCATCCCCGCATATAGCTTCACTGCAGCTTCAATGATTGGCGGAATTGGTCGGAATCGCGCCGCATCGAATGTTTCAGCGTTGATTGCTTCTGCGCTTCGGTTCACAACCACAGCGCAGATCTTTACAAGTTCCTTACCGAAATCTTCAGTCGAACTCAGTATGCAAGGCCGAATCAGGATTTCGAAGCCCGACAGTTCTAATACCGCTGCAGTAGGCGCATTTGACACGACCATCGGCACAATGGCCCGTCCAGCGCTACCTTCGTGAAAGCAAGCCATCGCAAGTGCGTAGTCTTCCACCTGCCGACGCGCGCTAGTAGCCGCATATCCAGTCTTGGTTTCAATAATGAGCACTGCGTCATGTGCCAGAATTACAACGTCGATTCGCTTTCCAACCTGAGGTATTGGGTATTCCAGAAGAATCGCCCACTCCCCCGCGTCTGGAACAGCATCGACAAGCTGTGACACTCCCGCCGTGATAAACGGAAGCTGGATATTCCATGCGTCGATGGCTTCGGGAGTCAGAGAGAACATTTGGCGAGCGTTGGCGTCAGCCAGCTTAGAAAAAATCTCGGAAGCAGAAGTGTTTAGAAATTCACGAAGAGAAGCTTTATAGTATGCCGGCATTCGGCGCCAGGATACAGGGCACCAGGCTCTAGGTCCAGATCCGAATTTCACGGATCGCCGCACATACTCCAAAGGCCGCGCTTCGCGCGGCCTTCGCAAACCAAAAGTTTTTACTTCTTCTCCACCGGGACGTCCGGTTTCTTCTCCCCCGGATGCTCCTCATAAATCGAGTACTGCTTTTGCGGAGGCTTCAACTTGATCACGATCTCATGGGTTGGCTGGTTGATGTCGTAGTCTTCTCCGAAGGTTTGCAGGCCGGGCGCAATCACCTGCACCCGAATCTTTCCGTAGGGCATTCCCGGAAAAAGGACTTTCCCTTCGGCGGTCGTCTTCGACTGGATCCCGCCTTTATCCTGCCGGCCCTTTTCGTTCACGGAGTGCAGGATGACGGTGGCGTTTCGGACGGGCTTGCCGTTGCTGTCCCTTACTACCGTAAAGTGCAGGTCGGCTGCGCCTTCAAGTTTCTGCTTCTTGTCGGCCATGGCGATGGACGCCGCCAGCAGCAGCGCAATCAGCAACAAAACGGTCTTCTTGGATGTGGTCATACGTTAGGACTCCAGATGAAAACATTCTACGCGAAGCAGGCAAGTCTGCGCTCGCCGTATGAGACTCCTCCCCGGGCTGCGGCCCCCTGGCGAAGCCCGGCGAGACTGCATCCGCGTGGCCGACTTACGCGAACGGCAGCGGCCAATTTACGCGGACCGGAGGACTGACTTACGCGGACCGGAGGACTGACAAATGCCGCAGCCAATCCAGCTTCCCTGCTCAGTGGAAAATAACCGCCTCTCGCCCCTTTTCCCGCACATTCGACTGTATTTAGCCGAGCGGCACGAAATCTCGATGGTAAAATGAAACCTACTCACTATGGCTCCTTTGAAGACACTTTTTCTCAATCCACCCTCGTTCGAGAACTTCGACGGAGGCGCATCTTCGCGCTGGCCCGCAACCCGCGAGATCGAGTCCTATTGGTACCCCGTCTGGCTCGCCTACCCTGCCGGAATGCTCGAAGGCTCGCGCCTGCTCGACGCCAATCCGCACCACGTCTCCGCCACCGAAACCATCGAGATTGGAAAGAGTTACGACTTCCTCGTGCTCTTCACCAGCACCCCCGGATTCCCCGGCGATTGCAAGCTGGCCATTCTCATGAAGGCCGCCAATCCCAATCTGAAGATCTGCTTCGTCGGCCCGCACGTAGCCACTCTGCCGGAAGAGACTCTGAACGATTGCCTGGCGATCGACTTCATCGTCCGTCGCGAGTTCGAATACGCGACCGTGGAGTACGCCAACGGAAAACCGCTCGAGGAGATCCTCGGAGCCAGCTATCGCCGCGATGGCAAGATCGTGCACAATGCCGATCGCGCATCCGTCGCCAATCTCGACGACATGCCCGACGTGGTCGATGTCTATAAACGCGATCTCGACGTCAAGCGCTACAACGTCCCCTTCCTGCTGCATCCGTACGTCGCGCTCTACACCACGCGCGGATGCCCGGCGCAATGCACCTTCTGCCTCTGGCCGCAGACACTCAGCGGACACCCGTGGCGCAAGCGCTCCGCCGACTCCGTCGCCAACGAGATGAAGAAGGCCATGACCTATTGGCCGAACGTGAAAGAATTCTTCTTCGACGACGATACCTTCAACATTCAGAAGGCGCGCACCATCGAACTCTGCGCCAAGCTGAAACCGCTCGGCATGACGTGGTCCTGCACCTCGCGTGTTACCACCGATTACGAAACGCTCAAGGCCATGAAGGAATCCGGTTGCCGCCTGCTCATCGTCGGCTTCGAATCCGGCGACCAGCAGATTCTGAAGAACATCAAAAAGGGCGCCACCGTCGAGCGCGCTCGCGCGTTCGTGAAGGACTGCAAGAAATTAGGACTCGCAATCCACGGCGACTTCATCCTCGGCCTCCCCGGCGAGACTCGCCAGACGATTCGCACCACCATCGATTTCGCCAAGGAACTCAACGTCGAAACGATTCAGGTCTCTGTCGCCCATGCGTATCCGGGCACGGAGTTCTACGATTTCGCCAAGGCCAACGGCTTCATCACCAACGAACGCGAAATGGTCGATGCCGGCGGACACCAGGTGGCACACGTCGAGTACCCCGACGTCCCCGCCGACTACCTTATGGAAATGGTGCACAAGTTCTACGACGAATATTATTTCCGCCCGAAGGTCTGGATGCCCATCGTATTCGGCGCCATGTTCAAGACCGACGAACGCCGTCGCCTCTACAAGGAAGCGAAAGATTTCCTCAAACTCCGCGCCTCTCGCAACAAGGCCGTCAAAGAAGCGCGCGCCAAAGCAGCTGCCGGACAAACGCACGTCCCCGCCCCTGCCAAGCCAATCCATCCGGCCAAGCAGATGACCGGAGACCCGCTGCTCCCCATCCTTCCGCCAGACAGCAAGAAGAAGGAAACCATCGGCGTCTAACGCAGCAATCGGCGTTCAACGCCAACTACATTTCACAATGAGCCGCGCTCTCGAAGCGCGGCTTCTTTATTTGCTTATTCTGGTTTTGATCTATCCGCTTCTATCCGTGTAATCCGTGGCCGCCCTTCGCTCTGCTATTCTCGTTACGTGACTTTCTCCCGCTATATCGTCCTTGCCGCTGTCGCCATCTTCGCCGCCGTGGGAGACGTCCTCCTCGCGCGCGGTATGCGCGACGTCGGCCAGGTATCGCTAGCCAACTGGCATGCAGCCATCACGGCCGTTGCCAATCCGTGGATCATCGTTGGCATCGTTTTCCTCATCGCGTTCTTCGGAACTTACCTCGCGTCGCTTTCGTGGGCAGACCTGACCTACGTTCTCCCGGCCACATCGTTCAGCTACATACTGATGGCGTTGCTAGGCAAATATCGTCTGGGTGAGACCATCTCGTTTTCGCGATGGGCCGGAATCGCGCTCATCACCATGGGCGTCGGATTCGTCGCAACCGCGCCATCGAAGACCGACCACGCCGCCGGAGACTCGTCGCCATCAGCGCCCTCCATCGCCGCCGTCTTTGAGCATGAAAGCGAGCATGAAAGTCCTGAACACGAATCCTCGCACGAGAGAGACCGCCGGTGAAAAACGCCTACACCTGGACGGCCATCGCGCTCGTCGTGATTACCTCTACAGCGGGAGACATCCTGCTCGCCTATGCCATGCAGAAGGTCGGCGACCTCGACGACATTCGCCATCGCAGCGGACTCGCGGGGGCCATCAAAGCCGTGCTCACGAGCGGATGGTTCATGCTAGGCGTCGGATGCATGGCGCTATCGTTCTTCTCGCTGCTGGTCGGACTTTCCTGGGCAGACGTCTCGCTGGTCGCGCCCGCCGCGGCTTCGCTCACCTTCGTCACCAACGCCGTCGCTGCGAAGTTCTTCCTTAAGGAACACGTGGACCGACGCCGCTGGATCGCGGCAGTCTTCGTCGGCGTCGGAGTGCTGCTCCTCGCGCAATGAGTTGTGGACTTTGCCCTTGCCCTTTCCCTTGCCCTTTCCTTTGCCCTCGCCTTTTCCTTTGCCCTTGCCCTTTCCTTTGCTCCTGACCCTGCTGGCAACCGACAACTGACAACTGCTACACTTCCGCCGAGATGCTAACCATCGATATCGTTCAACGCGTAGTCCGGTACATCCATATTGGATTCTTGTCCACGATCGCAATGTTTGTTTTCGTCGTCGAGTTCTCCATTCGACCGGTGGTCAATCCCGCCAATCGCGGCCTCCACATCATCTTCGTCGTCATCTGCATCGTCATACTCAATTCCCTGGTCTATGTCCGCCAGAATTTCATCGCGACTTCGATGGAGACTCTACGCGCCGACCCGACCAACCAACTTGCTCTCAAGCGCTGGCAAGGCGGACACCTCGTGACCTTCGCCGGCTGTGAAGCCGTTGCCCTCTTCGGATTCGTTTCCCGAGTCTTGGGCGCTCCCAAACTATTTGGCTTTGCGCTCTTCGGGGTCGCCATTTACACGCTCGTCGCCTACCGGCCCAAACCAATCCTGGAACAATAGGTCTTCGCTCCCCCTGTCAGCGGGCACTCTTACTAAAAGAAAAAAGCGCAGCCGAAGCCGCGCCTCTTCCTCTCCCTTGAAAGAGATCTAGCCTGCTTTTCGTGCACCCTCATTCTGACGCGCAAGATTTACGCCGATAAATCTTTTGATCAGCACGTAATCCTGCCGGGGAATGATGTACTGCGAAAGCAGGTCTAACTTGTTGCGATACGGACGCGATTCGATGATCTTCTCCGCTTCGGTTTCCGTCAGACCCAGCGCCGTCAGCGAGGCGTGGGAACACGTGTTCAGGTCAACGCTCGCCATCTCCTCAACCGCTTGCTTGATGCGCTTGCCCGACAACGCCGCAACGCCGTATGCCGCCGCCACTCCCGCTAAGAACGCCAACAAATGCTTCATCGATCCACCTGAATTCTTCTGATTTGCTAACTCTCCGTCAGATGTCTCACTCTCACGCAGAGGATGGCTGCATCACGGTTCGCGGCTATCCGGTTCACCTCAAAACGAAAAAAGGCCGGGAGTCTCCTCCCAGCCCCGCCGTTCCTCTTAGTTGAACTACGCGTACCGCGCGCAGACCGACTTCGTTTCCGTGTACAGCTTCAATGCTTCTTCGCCCATCTCGCGTCCCCAGCCGCTTTGTTTGTAGCCGCCGAACGGAAGTGCCGCGTCGAAGATGTTGTAGCAGTTGATCCACACGGTTCCAGCGCGCAACTCGGCGGCGATGCTATGCGCCTTATTAATGTCGCTGGTCCAGATGCCGGCAGCCAATCCGTAGATGGAATCGTTGGCCTGCACCATCAGGTCGTCGAGGTCGTTATATGGAATCGCCGTGACCACGGGTCCAAATATCTCTTCTTGTACGACCTTCATGTTCTGCCATCTTGCGCTTTTCGGCGATGAACTTCGTTGTGCCTGCACCCAGTTGCGGAGTCACAGCAGTTGCCATTAACACTCTCCCCAAACGCGTATGCCCGTGTCTCCGGGCAGAGGGACGCGTCCGTTCCTTTTCTGTGTGAAGTGATTTGCCTGTGAATTCTCTTGTGTTGTCTAACTGCCGTATTACTTTGCGGATGCCGGCGACCCACTCGCCAGCTTCCAGGCCATCCCCAAGAGTGGGAGTTTTATCACAGAGGGAGGAGGTAGTACAACTTGGAAACCGTCGCGAATTCTTTTACGACAGATTCTCGCAGTCATCGGCCTGCGACGGACCGATCATGCTCTCGACTACTTTCATCAGGTCTTTCGGGTGGACTGGCTTGGAAAGCAAGGGCAATCTTTTCTCCATGGCGCTGCACTGAACCACCTCGACCGCGTTCGCCTGGCCGGAGAAGAGCAATACCTTGCAATCCGGGAGTGAGACTCCGAGCTCTGTGGCCAGTTCGATTCCGTCCATCACCGGCATGGAGACATCGGTGATAACAAGGTCGGGAAGGAATTCGGCGCTTATTTTCAGCGCTGTTCCACCGTCATGAGCGCTCAGGGTTTCAAATCCGCCGAGCCTCAATACCTGCGCAAGCGTGTCTGCTAGTCTGCGTTCGTCATCAACAACCAGTATCCTACGCCTCATTACCCTAACTTTCCTCCCCGCTCGGCAGGAATACAGACGCTACGGTTCCGCATCTTCCTGGGACTGTGCAGCTTCGCACGCGAATCGCCCCTTTGTAGCGGTCGATGATCTGCTTGGAGACCCAAAGCCCCAGCCCTGTTCCCACCGTGACCTTGGTGGTGAAGAATGCCTGAAATATCCGTCCCATATCAGCTTTCGAGATGCCCGCGCCGTTGTCTCCAAAGGTGACGCGAACTCCGGGCCTCAAGCCCTTCACGGTCGAAATCTTGATTCGTATCCTGCCCCCGGTCGCGACTGCGTCGATGCCGTTTCCCAGGAGGTTGGCGAAAATCTGCCGAAGCTCGCCTGCCACGGCAAAAATCGGAATCTCGCTTTCCACTTCCAATGCCAACACAATCTGTTTGTTCTTTATCTTGGAAGAGAATATAGCGATCAGGTGCGACAGCAGTTCTGACATCAGCACCTGCCTGTGCGTGGCGCTTTCGCGGTAGAGTCCAAGCGTCTGCTTGGCCATGTGGGCTACGCGTGCCAGTTCTTCCTCGGCCTCTGCCAGGTAGCCCTGCGCCTTCGTCGAAAGCTGCGTATCCTGCTGCGCCAGGTAGATCAGGTTCGTCAGAGATTCCAGCGGATTATTCAATTCGTGCGCCAGAGTCGCCGCCATCACGCCTACCGTCGCCAGTTTCGCGCTCTGGACGAGTGCCCCCTCGGCATTCTTCCTCTCCGCCATCTCGGCCTGCAACCGCAGGATCAAATCTTCCGACGTTCGTGTGAGTACTTCCGCCGCCTGTGTGAGTTCGTGCTGCCGGAGAGCGCCTAATAACAACGCCTCATTCATGGAGGTGTATTGCTGATGCGAGTCCGAACTCTCCGTGATCTGCACGATGATCCCAAGGGTGCGGCCTAGCTTGTCCTTCAACGGCCACATCACGTAGGACCAGAAAAAAGGATTGGGCGCAGAGTGTTCCGCGCGCGTATAGACGGCTGGCTCTCCGGTCCGGAAGACACGGTCCAGCATGAGCACACACTCGCCCCCTGAGGGCACGGTGTCGTTGAACGGTGTTCCGATCAGGTCCTCTTTGGCTTTCCTGACCAGCTTCGTGAAGGCAGGATTCACGTAGCTGACGGAGTGGTCAGCTCCCTCCACGGCAATAAGGGGCGTTGGCGAAAAATGCGCCATCGACTGGCAAAGTTCCGCAATACCAGGTTGCGGATTTGCCGCACTCATTGCTCCCACTATTGGTTTCCTTTCGCCAGATAGTCTCTGAAATATCCCTTGACTGGATTCGGTCATTCGCTGGCAGGCATCTTGGTCTTCGAAATGCGGTCCGAACGTGTCGGTAGTCCCGTGATCAGGCGATCGTAACCCGCCAGCTTTCCACCAATATCGACTCCCTTTTCGTTGATCTTGTATTCGCGAATCTCATGGCTATGTTTGCCCCCGCGCATCTTCACTACCATTATGATCTTGCGCAGTTCGCCTTCTATCTCCACATAGCGCAGGCGGATGATGTCGTCTGTCAGGAACGAAATGGAATACGTGCTGAACAGTAACTCCTGGAACCGTTCTTCCATCTCCACCGTGCTCAGAATCGTTACGCCAAGCCCCGTCAGCGAGAAGATCATGCGGTAGAGCGATTCGCGGAAGTCTTCCCTGAATCCCGGGGCCAGCGCCATCTCAAAGCCTGCCAGCGAATCTATAACCAATCGCTTGGCGCCTGTCGCCTTCACGCCATCTAAAATCGCTTGCATCGTTTCGTCCACCGAGAGGTCCAGCGGGCGAAGATAGATGATCTGCAGTTTCCCATCCTTCTCCCCCTCCTCCAGGTCCAGGCCAAAAATCTTCGCTCGTCCTGCGTATTCTTCGGGACGCTCCTCGAACACGGCAACGATTCCCGGTTCCCCATTCCTCAATCCTGCCGCAATGAACTGCGTCGCCAGCAGCGATTTTCCTGTGCCCGACGATCCTGCGATCAGCAGACTATCGCCTTCCGGAATGCCGCCGCCCATCATCTTGTCCAATTCCGGCACGCCGATGGACAAGCGCTTGCCGCCGACCTTCCTCGCCTTTCTGTCCGCAAATCCCAACGTGCGGGGAAATGCCTGCATGCCACTTTCGGTGATGCGCACGGTATGCATACCCGGCACCGAGTCCTGACCGCGTAATTTCATGATCTGCAATTTCCGGACGACAGAGTTGCGCTGTATCGTCTGGTAGAGCCACAACAGGCCGTCAGCTACGGTGAAAATGGGATTATCCTTCACCTCGGACTCGGCATACTCTCCCACCAGGAAGGTGGTCGCCTGCCAGCTCGCCAGGAACAGCGCCAGTCGCTGAACAAAAAACGAGATGGAGCATTCGCGATTGCTCGCGTTATCCAAGGTGCGCAACGCCGTGCGAAAGGAATCGACGATCACGATGCTCGGAGCCGCCGCCGTCACCTGTTTTATGATCTCCTCCAGCACCCCCTGCAATCCCTGCTCTGCCAGAATTTCACTGAGATTGATGAAACGAACGCTGCTGTTCAGCTTGCTAAAATCGAAAAATGAATATTGCTGCTGATAACGCAGCATCTTGATCGCGGGCTCGCCAAGGACAGTGAAATAAAGCGCCGAATGCTCCGGCGTGGCATTAGTAAAGACAACCTGATGAACAAGGGTCGTCTTGCCGCAGCCTGGGGAACCCGCAACGATATTGAAGGAAAACTCGGGAATGCCGCCGCCCAGGATCGCATCCAATCCCTCAACTCCCGTCGGCAATTTGTTGATCTTCACTCTCTTTTGGATGGTCATCGCTTCCTTCCTTCAATCTTCCTTCAATTCCCATGAATCCGATTCTCTTTCCGGCAGTTCCGACCAAATATTCTGCAAGAGGTGAAATACAAGGTCATATCCTATGAAGACGTTTAGAAGTTCAAGAAGAGTTCCGATCAGCACCGTTCCCGCAGAAAAGGTCTCACCATTCGCGAGGCTTTCCAAGCCTTCTAGCGAACCATTCGTGCCGACTTCGATAGCCTTCAGGCGGGACGTCTGGATTTTCGAGAGAACCAAGGCACGGGCCTGCAGCGCATGAAAACCGCTCGACCCCGCGAGTGAGATCAGGTGGAGTCTCAACTTCTCGGATACACGAGTGATGGAAGCTGGGCTTGAGGAGAGTTCTTCTGCAAACGCCTCATACTCCAACAGCCAACTAGCTAGCTTTTGCGAATTAGGGCCGATATGGCTCCCAATCATGTGTGGCCTCTTGCGATGAGTTTCGGGAAAAATCCTGTGAGACTTCCGGAACTTCTCCTCAGTATAGGCCTAATGTCGCTGTTTGACGTTTTAAATCCTTAAAGATAACTGGCACGCCCAAGGCAAACTTCTGTTCTTCGCTAAAAACCGCCATAACCACCGGGTGCCACATCCATACTTACCTGTTTTGGGGAGTCAGGATGGGACAAAATAATTCGCGCGCAGCGCATCAAGGTTTTGCCTTTCGGCCTCGAGCGTGGTCACGTTCGCCACACAGAATAATTCTCGCGCTGCGCATCAATGTTTTGCCTTTGCCTTTGACCTGCGTTTCTTTGAAGTGCGTTTCGATCTTGGCTCTTCCCGATCCCCTATTCTGCGCAGCCTTCTTCAGCAAAATGCGCTCCAACCCCACCCACGGCCCTGTCTCATCAGCTAATTCAGTCAGCTAAATCTGTGTCTGTCGAAGAACGAAACACCCTCCAGACAACTTCCAACCGATAAAACGAAGAACCAAACCAAACTATCCCAGAGCCAAACGGCTTCATCACCCAATTACCAATCGCGCTTGTACCCGATTCGCACTTCGCAATTCGAAATTAGCAATCTAGATCTATCCCCACTCAAAGCGCTCCTATCCCCCTCCAACCGCACCCGAAGAATCGCAAATACCCCCGAAAATGGCCTCTAACTCCAACCCTTGGAATATTTTGCCCCTAACTTCCCTGTTCTCAATATTTTAGCGTCAACCTATTTGCAAACCCCGCCGCTGCAACTACTTACAACTTCACCCTTCCTCGCAAAAAAACAGGTAGATTGGTCTCATGCGTGTCCTCATCGCCAGTTCCAACCCCGGAAAGCTTCGTGACTTCTCCTCGGTCGCCTCCCTCCACGGAGTCGAAATCGCCCTCATCCCCGATTTCTCCACCTACCCCGAAGTGGTGGAAGACGGCGAGACCTTCGAAGCCAATGCCCGCAAGAAGGCCGAACACTACAGCCGCATGATGCACGGACAACTGGTCATCGCCGACGACAGCGGTCTCGAAGTGGATGCGCTCGGCGGCGCTCCCGGAGTACGCAGCGCGCGCTACGCGGCAGATGCAAGCCACCAGGGGAACTCGCCCGACGACCTGAACAACGAAAAGCTGCTGGCCTCCATGCGCGACGTTCCCAACCAAGAACGTTCCGCTCGTTTCGTCTGCGTGATTGCGGCGGCGCGCGACGGAGAATTGCTGGCAAGTTTTCGCGGCGCAGCCGAAGGTCTCCTGCTTCGCGAGTTCCGCGGCTCCAATGGATTTGGCTACGACCCGCTCTTCTACTTCCCTGCACTGAAAAAATCCTTCGCCGAACTCACAGGCGAAGAAAAGGCCGCAGTCAGTCACCGCGGCCACGCATTCAGAAAGTTCTTTGATTGGTGCGACAACCAGTAGCTATTCGGTCCTGCCTGCCGCGTCCTCACGACTTCGCCAAACATCAAATACTTAAAGGCAACAGATGCCGTTTGCTCGCGCCGAAATCGGCGCACGCGAAGACCATAATGTTTAACTCGGTTTACTTTCTTGACTTGAGTATCAGCCGGACTCGATAATGGCCGGTTGTTTTCAATCATGTGAGCCATAAGGAGCGGTACTGTGGCATCGTCGGTCAGTCCTCCTGTAAAAGACAGCTCCAAACGCATTCCGGCAGGTGTAGCGCCGCTACGGGCGGGTCAAGGCAACTCCTTTCTATGGCGTCGTCTGCACTCGTTAAGCGGCATCGTTCCGGTCGGCGCGTTCCTGGTCGAGCACTTTATCTCCAACGCCTTCGCGACTAACGGCCCTGCTGCTTACGGGGACCAGGTCAAATTCCTCACCGGCCTTCCTTTTACCATCTGGCTTGAGATCTTCGGTATCTACATCCCGCTGGCGTTTCACGCTCTTTACGGCGTTTACATCTGGTGGCGCGGAGAGTCGAACGTCCAGTCGTATCCCTGGACGGGCAACTGGCTGTATACGGCACAGAGGTACACGGGAATCATCGCGTTGATCTTCATTGTGTGGCACACGTGGGAAATGCGATTCACGGGCGTCCACCTGTTTGGCGGCGGACACATCTACGCCTTCGGCAAGGTGCGCGCAGAGTTGACACAGACCTATAACCTCTTTGTCTACCCCATCGGCATCATCGCCGCCTCGTGGCATTTCGCGTACGGTATCTGGCTGTTCTGCGCAAAGTGGGGCATCGCCGTTGGCGAGAGCGCACGACGCAAGCTTGGTTACGTGTGCCTGGCCATCGCGCTCGGGTTCATTGGCCTCGGTGTGCTGACGATGAAAGCATTCCTCTATCCGCATAGCGATTGGCCGGCCACCGTTCAGGAGCCGATAGGCGATCAGGGCGGCAAAGCAGGCGTTGATCTTCCGGCCGACAAGCAGGGAAAAGAATAATTCCGGAATAACGATTCATAAATTCCCGGGCCGAAGAAAATTTCGACCCCGAGCGTAAACATACATGGCAGCTAATCCGAATATCGTAATTGTGGGAGGCGGTCTCGCCGGCCTGTCTGCCGCTATAAAGGTCGCCGAAATGGGCGGCCACGTGGACTTGTTCTCCATCGTGCCGGTGAAGCGTTCGCACTCCGTGTGCGCACAAGGCGGCATCAACGCAGCCAAGAACCTGAAAGGTGAAGGCGACTCCACCTGGCTGCATTTTGACGACACGGTTTACGGCGGCGATTTCCTGGCCAACCAGCCCGCCGTAAAAGCCATGTGCGAACAGGGTCCAGCCATCATCGATCTGCTCGACCGCATGGGCGTTCCCTTCAACCGCACTCCGGAAGGCGTATTGGATTTCCGCCGCTTCGGCGGCACGCTGTTCAATCGCACCGCATTCGCGGGCGCAACCACGGGACAGCAGCTTCTCTACGCGCTCGACGAACAGGTACGCCGCTACGAGTCGGAAGGCAAAGTCAAAAAGTACGAACACTGGGAGTTCCTCTCGGCCGTGCTGGACGGCGAACGCATCTGCCGCGGCATTTGCGCCATGGACTTGCGCTCGATGGAAGTACGAACCTTCCCCGCCGAGGCCGTCATCGTGGCCACCGGCGGTATCGGCGCCATCTTCGGCAAGTCCACGAACTCCGTCGTCTGCACCGGCTCCGCGCAGTCCGCCCTCTACCAGCAAGGCGCGTTCTACGCGAACGGCGAATTCATCCAGGTGCATCCCACGTCGATTCCGGGCGAAGACAAACTCCGCCTCATGTCGGAGTCGGCTCGCGGCGAAGGCGGTCGCGTCTGGGTCCCAAGGACTCCGGGCGACAAGCGCGCAGCATTGAGCATTCCGCAGAACGAGCGCTGGTACTTCCTCGAAGAGTGGTATCCGAAGTACGGCAACCTTGTTCCACGCGACGTCGCCACCAGGGCCATCCACAAGGTCGTTTACGAGCACGGACTCGGCATCGATGGTCAGCCGATGGTTTACCTCGACCTGACGCACATCGACCGTAAGATCCTCGACAAGAAGCTCGAAGGCATTCTGGAAATCTACGAAAAGTTCGTTGGCGACGACCCGCGCAACGTGCCGATGAAGATTTTCCCCGGCATGCATTACACCATGGGCGGGCTCTGGGTAGACGTAACCCAGCGTACGAACATTCAAGGTCTATATGCTTGTGGCGAAGCCGATTACAGCATTCACGGCGCCAACCGTCTGGGAGCCAATTCCCTGCTGTCGTGCATCTATGGCGGCTTCGTTTCCGGCCCAGACGCGATGCAGTATGGTCGCGGCCTACTGAAGTCCTCACAAGATGTAAGCAGCGCATGCTTCGAAGCCGAAAAAACTCGCCAGACGGAGATGAACCAGCAGCTCATGAACAATCAGGGCACGGAGAACCCGTTCCGCCTCTGGAAGGAAATGGGCGACACCATGTCGAAGAACGTGACCGTCTCGCGCTACAACAAGAACCTGGCGGAGACCGACGCGAAGCTGGTGGAACTGCTGGAGCGCTACCAGAACGTCAACCTGAGCGACAAGCAGGAATGGGCAAACACGTCGTTTGCCTTTGCGCGTCAGCTTTACAACATGCTGCAACTGGCCCGCGTAATCACCCAAGGTGCGGCGATGCGCGACGAGTCGCGTGGAGCCCACTTCAAGCCGGACTTCCCGGAACGCAACGACGAGAAATTCCTGAAGACAACGAAGGCGTATTTTGCCGCAGACGCCGACGAGCCACGCTTCGAGTTCGAAGCCGTGGATGTCAGCTTGATCCCGCCGCGTCCGCGAAGATACGACGCCGCTACGTAGGAAGAGCAGAGATTAACGCAGAGTTCGCAGAGGGGCGTGAAGGAAGAACGAGAAGATTAAGCAGTTCCCTTCGTGATACTTCGTGAACCTTCGTGTCCTTAGTGGTTAAAGGTTTTCGTTTCAGGTTTCGGGTTTTAGGTTTTCGTGGTTTAGAGGTTAAGGATTAGATATGGCCAATAAGACCGTCCTCATCAAGATCAAGCGCCAGGCCGATCCCCAGTCGAAGCCGTACTGGGAAGAGTTCGAATTGCAATGGAAGCCGGGAATGAACGTGATCTCCAGCTTTATGGACATCGCGCAGAATCCCGTCACGCGCGAAGGCAAGGCTACGACGCCCATCACGTATGACTCCAATTGCCTGGAAGAAATCTGCGGTTCGTGCGCGATGCTCATCAACGGCAAGGCGCGTATGGCGTGCTCTGCGTTGATCGACAAACTCGAACAGCCGATCTCTATCGAGCCTTTCTCCAAGTTCCCCGTGGTGCGCGATCTTGCGGTTGACCGCAGCGTGCTCTTTGAGAACCTGAAGGCCGTGAAGGCCTGGGTTCCAGTGGATGGAACCTACGACTTGGGCGCGGGGCCACGCGTGTCTCCCACGCAGCAGGAAGAAGCTTATCCGCTATCCAGTTGCATCTCCTGTTGCTGCTGCATGGAAGCCTGTCCGCAGTTCAATGAAAGCACGGGATTCGTGGGCGCGGCGACCATCTCGCAGGTGCGCTTGTTCAACGGGCATCCCACGGGCAAGGCCTTGAAGGCCGACCGTCTGGACGCCTTGATGGGCGATGGCGGCATACAGGAATGTGGTTTCGCGCAGAATTGCGTCGAAGTATGTCCGAAGGAGATTCCGCTGACGAAGTCAATCTCCGACGTGGGACGCGAAGTAATGAAGAAGGCGATCGTGGACTTTTTCCGAACGTAGAACTCTGGCGTTCCACTCGCGATTTTAGCGGCTCCGCAATGCGGGGCCGTTTCTTATGTAGGGTAAAATCGATAAGTGTCGTTGGTGCGCCAAGGTGCCTTAGAACTTCCGGCCATGTACGTACTCCGTAACGGCTATGTACTTTGTGCTTTCCTGAGTGAAAAACCCGACTTGCTAATGTGAAACGCTGGGTTACACTGCAGCCACGAACAACATCCAAGAATCCTGAACGCCCTAAGTGAGGGGACCTGTTTTGCGTAAACCGATTTCAAACAGATCTCTAATAATGCTGATGATTTTTGTAGTTGCTTCCACGGCCTCGTTCGCAGCCAGCATTCGGGCCCCTTACCGGACGACGCGAGTTTCGCGCGTCAGCAGGCGCGCACGCCATACGCGGGTTCGCAGGATGATCGCCTGGAATCCCCTTTTGCGCGGTTCGCGCGAATCCATGTTGCGACAGAACGACGAGATCGACCGTCTCCAGTTGACGCGCATTGCCAACGACGACGAATTGCTCGACCTGGTCACGCGTGAGGAACTGGTTCCGCTGGAAAATACGAACGCGTTGCTCATCAATCCTTCCATCGAAGATAACCGGCGCTACTCCCGCCCGTGGACGCGCGATTTCGTCAACGACATCAGCGACGATTTCTATGCCAAGTTTCACCAGAAGATCATCCTGACCTCCGCCGTGAGGACCCAGGAACAGCAAACAAAATTGCGTCGCAGGAACCGCAACGCGGCGCCGTCGGATGGCGAGATCGCCTCTTCGCACCTGGCTGGCACGACCATCGATTTTGCGAAAAAGGGTATGTCGAAGGCGCAACGTAAATGGTTCGACCACTACGTTTATGACCTTCAACAGTCGGGACTTGTGGAGGCCGCCGAAGAACGTCGTCAAGCCTGCTACCACATCATGGTTTCCGAAAGGTATACTGGCTGGCGCGAAGCCAACCGGCTTGCCGTTCGGTAAACGATGAGAAAAAACAAGCTTCTGCTTGCAGTCGCTATCAGTCTATCCCTGGGTGCCGTGGCTCAACAAAGCACGGCTCCTGATGCCCCACCTCCTGCAACCCATCCCACCAAGGCCGCCGCCAGCGCAAGGAACTATCGCGCCGCGCACGATGCCGCCATTGTTGTAGACACCCATTCCGATACGCCGGGCCGCTTTGTGGACGAGAAATTCGATCCCGGCAGCGACGCGGGCAAACATCATTGGGACTTCGCCAAAGCCAAGCGGGGAAATCTTGGCGTGGAGTTCTTCTCCATCTGGGTCGATCCCGGCAAGTGGAAGGGCCAGTACACCCACCGCGCGCTGGACATGATCGACTCCGTCAACCAGGTCGTGGCGAACCATCCCAAAGAGATGGTGATGGCCACCAGCACCAAGGACATCTACGCGGCTCGCAAGGGTCCGAACAAGCGCATAGCCGTTCTGATGGGCGTCGAGGGCGGACACGCCATCGAGGGCGATGTACGCATCCTGCGTGATTTCTATCGCCTCGGCGTGCGTTACATGACGCTGACGTGGGCCAATTCCCTTCCGTGGGCACAGTCTTCGGGCGACCTGCCCAAGCCCGATAAAGACGGCAAGGTCCGCGATCCCGGATTGACCGACGAAGGTCGCGGCATCGTTCGCGAGATGAATCGCCTCGGCATGATGGTGGACATTTCTCACGTCTCCGACCGCAGCTTCTACAATGCATTGACGGTCAGCCGCGCCCCGGTGATCGCCTCGCATTCGTCGGCACGGGCCGTCACCGACGTACCGCGCAACATGACGGACGACATGCTTATCGCACTTGCGCGCAACGGCGGAGTGGCGCAGGTAAACTTCAATTGCGGATTCATTTCGACCGATTACAACAAGGCAGTCAAGGTATACGAAACCGAGCATCCCGAGTACGGCAAGCAGGTGGAAGCCTTGATGCAGCAATTCAAGGAAGGCAAGGCGACTCTTGAGGATTTTGAGAGGGTCTCCGCTCCCATGGAAAAGGCCGTACCGCGACCTCCGCTCTCTACCCTCATCGACCACTTCGATCATATGATCAAGGTGGCCGGCGTTGACCATGTCGGAATCGGCAGCGATTTCGACGGCGTGGAGTGTTTGCCGCAAGGAATCGACTCCGTTGCCGACCTGCCGAAGATCACCGAAGAGTTGATGAAGCGCGGTTACACCGCCGCGGATATGCAAAAGGTTTTGGGCCGTAATTTGTTGCGCGTCTTCGCGGATGTGGAGCGCGTCGCAAAGGAGATACAGGCAGATTCGAATCCTGATCAACGCAAGGAAGTTTCGTTGCCGGGTTCTGAAAGCAAGAAGTAGCGCACTCGTTGCGTGTGAATGAATTCATCCCACTGAGGAAGGAAACACGAATGAAGAAGTTTTTCGCAATGCTGTTCGTCGTATGTTTTGCAACCGCGGTACTGGCCGCCGATAAACAACCGAAGGCCATCCTGGAAACCAGCATGGGCGACATCACCTGCACGCTCTTTCCCGACAAGGCCCCTCTGACGGTCGAGAACTTTATCGCTCTCGCCGAAGGCACAAAGGAATGGAAGAACCCGGTATCCGGCGCCAAAAAGACGAACACGCCGCTGTATGACGGCACCATCTTCCATCGCGTCATCCCCAACTTCATGATCCAGGGCGGCGATCCGGCGGGCAACGGCACGGGCGATCCGGGCTACAAGTTCAAGGACGAATTCAGCAGCCTGTCGTTCGATCAGGGCGGACGCCTGGCAATGGCCAACAGCGGCCCAAGCACCAACGGCTCGCAGTTCTTCATCACCGAAGTACCGGTGCCGCACCTCAACAACAAGCACACGATTTTTGGCCAGTGCAACCCCGTTTCGCTCGTGGAGAAGATCGCGCGCGTACCTCGTGATGCGATGGACAAGCCGCGTACTCCCGTAACCATCAAGCACATACGCATCGTGCGTCCGGGCGCAGCGGAAGCCAAGCCGGCAGACAAGAAGTAAGAAGCCGAGCTGAAATGCCCCGATTTCAAATCGGGTGAATGCGAATCGTGTAATCTGGTCATGCGCCGAAATTCGGCTGGGGCCAGATCAGCGATTCGCATTTCTCATTTGATCCTCGCAGTACAAACAAGGAGCTACTTTCATGGCACGTCAACCTGGCCTGTACGCAACGTTCTCCACCACGGAAGGCGACATCGTCTGCCGCCTCTTCGACAAGGAAGCGCCGAAAACAGTGGCGAACTTCACCGACCTCGCAGAAGGCAAGCGCGAGTGGACGCATCCGGTAACGCAGAAGAAATCAAGCGACAAACTGTTCGACGGCAGCGTGTTTCATCGCATCATCCCGAACTTCATGATCCAGGGCGGCGATCCGGCTGGAACCGGATTCGGCGGACCCGGCTACAAATTTGAAGACGAGACGAAGGGTTCTCCTTACAAGTTCGACGTTCCCGGAAAACTCGCGATGGCCAACAGCGGCCCCAACACCAACGGCTCGCAGTTCTTCGTCACGGTTGCGGCAACGCCGTGGCTGACTGGCAATCACACCATCTTCGGCGAAGTCATCGAAGGCATGGAAGTGGTGGACAAGATCGCAAATTCGCCGCGAGACCGCCAGGACAAGCCGCTGAAGACCATCTCCGTAAACTCGGTCACCATCGAACGCGCGTAACGCGAAGCGGGGCAGGCGATCTCCTGCTCCGCTTCCCCGCCTTCGCCACTTTACTTCGCATACTCATGACAGGTATCTCACTGATGTTCCTCTTGGAAATGTCCGACACGTCGAAGTTCGTCGTGTTCGCCCTCGCCTGCATTGCACTCTTCGTCGGCTCAAAGCTGCTTTCGGCCAGGGGTTCGAAGGACCCCTCCTTTCCCGCTGGATCCGGCTCACAAGAGCACCAGGCCTTTTTGAATCCCGCCGACGCCGAAGATGCAAGACGGCGCGCGCAAGCCGAACAACCGGTGCATCCGGAAATTCGCGTCGGGCGATTGGTGTTGAAGAATTTCTACTTCGCCAAGTTCAACGCGCAGACCGGCCCACCCGATCCTTTCGAGTTCGCCGATGAACTCACCGTAGAGGTTCGCGACGAGAACACCGGCCACACCAGCGAATTGCAATTCACGGTGGGTACGCCCGCCGGACTCGCGCGCTTCCTGGAAAAGAATAGCTGGGAAAGTTTCTATACGCCTCAGGCGTTCGTCATACGAAAGTACGAAGTGGAGTCGGTGCGCGACATGATCATGGAGCACCTGAACCAGGAATACGACGAGAACGACCGCCTTCGCGACCAGAAACCGGGAGACGATCCAGGCCCCATCTCCTGAACCTGTTCACGCCTCCCATTTCGATTCGCATTAGTTCGATCGCACTAGAAAGAGCCCGCCGAAGCGGACTCTTTCTATGGTCGAGGAAACGGACTACACACCCAGAACAGCGATGAGTTCCTTGACGGCTCCGGCACTGCGTTCGAGTTCTGCCTGTTCCTGATCGGTCAATTTGATCTGGATGATCTCTTCGATTCCGCGTTCGCCCAACTTGCAGGGAACGCCGACGAAGAGTCCGTGAATGCCGTATTCGCCTTCGAGGAAGGCGGCGCAAGGCAGAATCTTCTTTTTGTCCTTCAGGATGGCTTCCACCATCTCGGTGGCTGCTGCCGACGGCGCGTAGTAGGCCGAGCCGGTCTTCAGATATTTCACGATCTCGGCGCCGCCATCGCGCGTACGCTGCACGAGCGAGTCCAGCGTATCTTTGTCCATCAATTCGGTGATGGGGATTCCGGCAACTGTCGAATAACGCGGAAGCGGAACCATGGTGTCGCCGTGTCCGCCTAGGACGAATGCGGTCACGTTCTCGACGCTGACCTTCAGGTGTTGCGCGATGAACGTGCGGAAGCGCGCGGAGTCGAGCACACCGGCCATGCCGATGACGCGGTTGCGCGAGAAGCCGCTCATGCGGAATGCTGCCTGCGCCATGGCGTCCAGCGGATTGGATACGATGATGAGGATGCTGTTGGGCGAGTACTGCACAACCTTCTCCACAACATCCTTCATGATCTTGTAGTTGATGTTGAGCAGGTCGTCGCGGCTCATGCCGGGCTTGCGCGGGACGCCGGCCGTGATGACCACGATGTCCGAGTTAGCGGTGTCGGCGTAATCCTGCGTGCCGATGATGTAGGAATCTCGCTTCTCGATGGGCATGGCTTCGAGTAGGTCCAGGCCTTTACCCTGCGGCACGCCCTCCATGATGTCGATGAGAACGACATCGGCTAATTCCTTCGAAGCGATCCAGTGCGCCGCTGTGGCACCCACGTTTCCGCTACCAACGATCGTTACTTTTTTTCGCATATGATTCCTTTCGCATAAGTGCCCGGCGCCAGCAGTACGAACATTCGTTCGGGAGCCCCACAGCTCCTTACCGTTGCCAGGTAGGAAACAGAAAAGTTGGGAGTCGCGCTGCCGGAAGCCGTTGGCCCCGGCAGCACCCTGTATCTATTCTACTTTGCCGCGCTGGAAGAACGCAGGTTCATGTTGCTGATCATGTGCGAAGCGAATTCACTGGTCTTCACTTTGGTGGCCCCTTCCATCAGGCGCTCGAAGTCGTAGGTGACTTTCTTCTGCTCGATGGTGCGCTCCATGGAGTCCTCAATGAGTTGGGCAGCTTCGCCCCAACCCATGTAACGAAACATCATGACGCCCGAGAGGATGACCGAGCCGGGATTGATGACGTCCTTGTCCGCATACTTTGGAGCCGTCCCGTGCGTGGCTTCGAAGATGGCGTGTTCGGCACCGATGTTGGCTCCGGGAGCGATGCCCAGTCCGCCGACCTGCGCGGCTGCCGCATCGCTGATGTAGTCGCCATTCAGGTTCGGCGTGGCCAGTACCGTGTACTCTTCCGGGCGCGTAACGATCTGCTGGAAGATGGAATCGGCGATGCGGTCATTCATCATGAGCTTCGTCTTCCACTTGCCTTTGCCGTGCGTCGCATAGATGGCGTCCAGCGTTGCCTTTACTTCGGCGTAGATGGAATCGCGGAACGATTGCGGCGCGAACTCCATGCCCGGCTCGACCATCGCAGCGTTGTCTTCCACGCTCAGCGCGGGATTATTGTCCTTATTGCCGACGATCCAGCTCTCGCGCTCGGTGATGACCTGGTCGCGGAACTCTTCCACCGCAACTTCATATCCCCACTTGCGGAAGGCGCCTTCAGTGAACTTCTGTATGTTGCCCTTGTGAACCAGGGTGACGCTCTTGCGACCGTTCTCCAAAGCGAAGTGGATGGCCATGCGCACCAGGCGCTTGGTTCCGGTCACGGACATGGGCTTGATGCCGATGCCGCTATCGAGGCGTATCTGCTTCTTGCCGCCCTTCAACATATCGTTGTTCAGGAAGTCGATAAGCTTCGCGCATTCCGGCGTTCCCTCTTCCCACTCGATGCCTGCATAAACGTCTTCCGTGTTCTCGCGGAAGAGGACGATGTCCATGCGGTCGGGATTCTTCACAGGCGAAGGAATGCCCTTGTAATACTTCACAGGACGCACGCAGGAATAAAGGTCGAGTATCTGTCGCAGGGCGACGTTGAGCGAGCGGATGCCGCCGCCGATGGGCGTGGTGAGCGGTCCCTTGATGCCGACGCGAAGATCGCGGAAGGCGTTGACCGTCTCGTCGGGAAGCCAGGTGTCGAACTTCTCTTTCGCCTTTTCGCCGGCGAAGACTTCAAACCAGGAAACCTTGCGTTTGCCGCCGTAAGCCTTTGCAACAGCGGCGTCGAATACGCGCTGCGATGCCTTCCAGATATCGCGCCCGGTGCCGTCGCCTTCAATGAAAGGGATGATTGGATTGTCGGGGACCGACATTTTGCCGTTGATGAACTCTATTTTTTTACCGTCCGCGGGCAGCGCGAGACCGTTGTAGGATGCCGCCATCTGTAAAACCTCCGAAAGTACAACAAAACATATAATTCTAGACGAAACCCGGCACGGACGCCTTGGTTATATGTCACAAGCCACTGTGACGCTCCCATCATGTCTCAGGAGGCTGTGATGCTGCCCCGGTAGTCGAGTGTCGAGTGACCCACGGCGGCCCCCGGAGCCCCGCACAGGGCCAATCAGGGGCCTTGCGCTTCCACTTAGATTCTGCGGGAGAAAGCGAGACTCACTTTCCGAGTACATCCAGAAAAATTCTGCGAACGCGTTCCAAAGTGGAACGCAACTCCACATCGAGACCCTCGGGGAACTCGCGTTGCAAGATGCTGGCAGCTAGCGCTGTGGTGCTCGCAAGGGCGACTTCACTCACCGGCAAGGACTTGCGCGACCGTCCATCGACAAGGCGCACCGCATGTTCCAGAGTGCGAAGGAAGAGCGAGGAAGCTACCAGTTCGGAGGCGTCAGCAGCGGAAAGATTCCCTGAACTTTCAATCGCGCGGATCCGCGCAACTATGTTCTGCGGTTCCACCGTTCGCTGGTTACGTACGCAGAAGTAGCACGCCAGGAAGTCGATATCGTAAAAGCCTCCGGGCGAGGTCTTGAAATTGAAGGCGGCGCCGTCGGCTATCTCCAGGCGTTTGCGCATCTCGCAAACTTCGGAGCCGAACTCCGGATGCGAAGAAAACCGCTGGAAGAGCGTGACCACCGATTGCTGCGCCCTCGGCAGCAGTTCCCTGTCGCCCGCAACATAGCGCAATTTCGTGTACGTAAGCGACTCCCACGCTTGCGCTTCGGATGCGAAGTAAGAGTTCATCTGTGAAGCGGTGATGACCAGTTCGCCTTCCGTGCCATGAGGTCTGAGTCGCGTGTCCACCGGGAAGACGCTGCCATCGCGAGTGTAGGCGGCGAGCATTTCCATCATGCGCTCGGCAGCCTTGGCCGATTCGTAAGGATCGGTCGCCTCGTCGCGCACGAAGAGCAGATCCGCGTCGGAAAGCACGTCGAACTCGCGCGTC
Organism: Terriglobales bacterium; assembly: GCA_038236965.1. Classification (GTDB taxonomy): domain Bacteria; phylum Acidobacteriota; class Terriglobia; order Terriglobales; family Acidobacteriaceae; genus JBBRZF01. The sequence continues at coordinate 26,545 of JBBRZF010000007.1, forward strand.
CCCAATCGGCCAAGCGCAAACACGGCGAATCCGGCGGGAGCCTTTGCCAGTTGCAATGCGGCGGTGATGGCCGCGTCCGCGATGACGGAGTTCTCCGCCAACGACTCGAACGCATCCCGGTGCAGCAATACGTCGCGCGCGCCGGAGGCGAATATTCGGTAGCGATACTGTTTGCGCAGCACCGACATGGCTTCTGAGGCGTCCGCGCTGTTGGCTGCAAACTCGATGACGCGGTCGCGCAATGCACAGTCCGATTCGCGTTCGAACAGACGCGGAGTGGCATGATCCGCGACGGCAATTTGGTCGATAGCGGCAATCTCTTCCGGATGGCGAACCAGGATGTCGGTCAGAAAATCGCTGTGCGCGAAGATGGGCAGCGCGCGCTGAATCGCCTCTGGAGCGCCAACCACAAAAGCATAGCGCTCGCTGCTGGTGCAGGCGGCCCCCAGGAAACGATAAAGATTTCGGCGGGCGACCGTGCCCAGCGCGGCATCTATCGCAATGCGATAGAGCTGCGGAGCATCGGTAGCGAGGCGCGAGAGTATCTGGCTGTACGTCTGCTCGCGTCCGCCCTCGCCGACAGGCGGCACCAGGTGAAGGTCTTGCGCAACGATGCCGTGAGTGCGCTGCTGCTGCTCGTGATGCAGGATGCGATCGTAGATCTCGGTGACCGACTGCATGCGCGACCGTATGGCCTCCACCACCTCGGCTCCGCTCACGTTCTCGCGCTCCTTGTTCACGGAGTTCCACAGCACGCGCAGTTCGTCTTCGTTGCCTGGCAAGCGGTGCATCTGCAAGCCGGTCTGCAGTTGCAGCCTGTGTTCGATGCGGCGCAGGAATTCGTATGCCGTAGTGAGCTGATGGAAGTCTTTGCCGGAGATGTGATTCTTGTCGTGAAGTTTTTGCAGGGAGAACAGCGTCCCTCCCGACCGAAGCCAGGGCTCGGTTCCGCCGTAGACGCGCTGCAGACACTGCACCAGGAATTCGATGTCGCGTATCCCGCCCCGGTCGATCTTCACGTCAATCGTGTCGGCCAAGATGCGCGCGATGGCCGCACGCATGCGATGCGCCTTCATCTTTTGCAGCGCCTGCATGGCCGTCTTGATGGCCTCGAAATTCAGTTCGCTGCGATAGACCATGGGCTGCACCCGGCGTATGAATTCGCGGGCCAGCGGTTGGTCTCCGGCGGAGTGCCGCACCTTGATAAGCGCCTGCAACTCCCAGTCGTGCGACGCGCCTGCCTCGGCGTAGTAATGCAACGCGTGCGCCAGGGGGACGGCGGGCTCGCCTTCCTTACCCTGCGGACGCAGCCGCAGATCGATGCGGAAAACCGCGCCTTCACGCGTCATGCGCGACAGGACTTCCGTGACCTCCTGCGCGAGTCGTATATAGAACTCGCGATTGGAGATGGTCGTGCCTGAGTCGCCCGCCTCTGCATACAGGTAGAGCAGATCGACGTCGGAACTGTAGTTGAGTTCGTTTCCGCCGAGCTTTCCCAGCGAGAGCACGGTGAACGGCGTATCGACGTACCTTCCCGCGGAGTCCTTGTGTTGGGGAACGCCATAGCGATTCTTCAGCGCGGCCTCGCACTCGCGCAGCGCTTCTTCGATAAGCACGTCGCTCAGCGCGGAAATCTCCGCCGTGGTGTCCGCCAGCGTCGCCATTCCGAGCACGTCGCGCAACATGATGCGAACGTACTCGCGTTTCTTGAAACGCGCCAGCAGCAGCGAGATGTCGGTCTCGAAGGAGCGGGAGCGCACGCGCGCAAAGTTTTCGCGAAACTCTTCGCGAGTGCGCAGGCGGTCGAGTCCGCGGTCGCGAACGAAGTTGGCGAACAGGTCCGCGTTCTGTATCAGGGTCTCGCCCAGCCACTGGCTGGTGGCGAAGACAACCACCGCGTAATGGACGAGGAAGCGATGTCGGTCGAGCAGTCGCAGCACCTCCCCGCTGGATTGGGCGGTGAGACGCTCGAACAGGTTCAGGGCCGCATCCGGATTCGACGACTCACTCAGCAGCGGAAGCAGCGTCTCCGCCACATCGCCATAGACACGGTCGCGCACGCATCGAAGATTTTCCTCTGCGCGCTGCGGGTCGCGGAACCCGACGGTACTGAACTCGAATGGGATAGGGTCGGCCACGGAACGAAGGCAGCATAGCATTTTCGGCGGGCAAAAGCGCTCATCTGAAACCGGGCGCCTACCGAGCAAAAAAAGGCCCGGCATCTCTGCCGGGCCAACCGCTTCGATCTCTGATTTCTAGATGTCGTAATACATCATGAACTCATAAGGGTGCGGACGCAGGCGCAGCGCGTCAACTTCCTTGCTGCGCTTGTAGTCGATGTAAGTATTCAACAGGTCTTCGGTGAAAACGTCGCCCTTCAGCAGGAACTGGTGATCGGCTTCCAGTGCGTCAAGCGCCGCTTCCAGCGAACCCGGCATCGAGGGAACGTCCTTCAACTCCTCCGGCCCCAGGTCGTAGATGTCCTTATCCAGAGGCTGGCCCGGATCGATCTTGTTCTCAATACCGTCAAGTCCGGCCATCAACATCGCCGCGAAGGCCATATACGGATTGCAGCTTGGGTCCGGCGGACGGAACTCTACACGCTTCGACTTAGGCGACGCCGAATACATCGGGATACGACATGCCGCCGAGCGATTGCGACGCGAATACGCGAGGTTGACCGGAGCTTCGAAGCCCGGCACCAGTCGCTTATAGGAGTTCGTCGTCGGCGCGATGATGGCCGAAAGCGCGGGACCGTGCTTGATCAATCCGCCGATGTACCACAGCGCCATCTGCGATAGTCCGGCGTAACCGTCGCCTGCGAAGAGCGGCTTGCCTGCAGTCCACAACGACTGGTGGCAATGCATTCCGCTCCCGTTGTCCTGGAAGAGCGGCTTGGGCATGAAGGTCACCGTCTTGCCATACTGGTTGGCGACGTTCTTCACAATGTACTTGTAGAGCATCATCGCGTCTGCCGATTTCAAAAGGGTGTCGAAGCGGAGATCGATCTCCGTCTGGCCTCCGGTGGCCACTTCGTGATGATGACACTCCACCACCAGTCCGCAGCTCTGCATCGTCAGTGCCATTTCGCTGCGTAGGTCCTGGTAGTGGTCCGTCGGAGGAACCGGAAAATAACCTTCCTTGTAGCGCGGACGGTAGCCGAGATTGTCTTCCTTGCGCCCTGAGTTCCAGCGGCCTTCTTCGGCGTCGATGAAGTAGAAGCCCTGGTTTTCGCGCTGGTCGAAACGGATGTTGTCGAAGATGAAGAACTCGGCTTCCGCGCCGAAGTAAGCCGTGTCGGCGATGCCCGTGGAGGCCAGGTACATCTCCGCCTTCTTGGCGATGTAGCGCGGGTCGCGATCGTAACGCTGCTTGGTCACCGGGTCGATTACGTCAGCGATCATCACCATCGTGGGAACTTCGGTAAAGGAATCGAGCATGAAAGTCGTGGCGTCGGGAATGAGCAGCATGTCGCTCTCATGAATCGCCGCCCAGCCGCGTATCGACGAACCGTCCATGCCGAAGCCGTCTTCGAACGACGACTCGCTCAGCATGGCAATAGGGTAGGAAACGTGGTGCCAGAGGCCCGGCAGGTCCGTGAAACGCAGATCAAGGATCTGCACATTGTTCTTCTTTGCGAACTCGAGTACCGCCTTCGGATCGCCCTTCGCCTTTGTTTCCGCCATCGATTGCTCCTTGCTGAAATGTGTTTGCGCTATGAGACTTTCGCCGGCGCATGGATTCTGCGCCGCGCCCTGAAACTGGGATTTTGAACTGAATGAGGAATTCTCGACCGGTACTGCTAAAATCTGTGCGTTGCAGCAACTACGTACACCGTATAGCCTGAGCAGCGGCTTGGGGAAATCGATAGTTTTTATAGGGAGATAAGCGGAGCTTATAGCCTTCCGCTTCCCCCTCGCTCAGAACCAGCAACTGGCAATTTTTTTATGGACTTCGACCAGCTCGACACATTCATCGAAGTAGCGCGGCACCTGAGTTTTTCGCGGGCAGCGGAAAAACGTTTCCGCACTCAGCCGGCAATCTCCGCCCAGATACGCGCCCTGGAATCCGAAGTGGGAGCGCGCTTGCTCGACCGCTCTGGCGGCAAAGTGGCCTTGACGGCTCCCGGCAAAGTTTTCCTGCGCTATGCCGAAGAGGCGCTGGCACAGCGTCGCGCCGTTCTGGGTGCAGTGGCCGAGATGGAGCGCACGCCTCGCGGAGAGATCGTCGTCGCGGCCAACGAAGGTACCTGCCTCCACATCCTTCCCGAAGTCTTTGCCGAGTTCAAGAAGCAGTATCCCAGCGTAGGCGTGGGCGTTCAGCGCTCCGAGCATTCAAAGATACTGGATGCCATCATCGACAACTCCGTGGACTTCGGCGTCGTCTCTATGCCCGTAAACGACAAGCGTTTGACCACCGTGGTCATCCATCGCGATGAGCTCATCCTCATCGCCGCGCCCGGAAATCTGCTGACTAAGATGAAGTCCGTCACCATGGCCGCCGTTGCCGAGCATCCCCTGTTGCTGCCCAAACAAGGGCGCACTCGCGATGCCCTGGAAAAGATATTCCACGAGCGGCAGTTGAAGCCGAACATCTCCATGGAACTGGACTCCAGCGAATTGATGAAGCGCTTTGTAGCCGCCGGAGTGGGAGTGGGCTTCATTGGCAAATCGAATGTACAGGAAGACGTAAGGGCCAAGGCGTTGGTCGCCGTCCCCCTGGCGGACGCGCAGATACGTCGCGACCTGGCGCTGGTGTTCCGCAAAGACAAGGCTCTCAGCCGCGCTGCGCTTGCCTTCATCGAGATTGCCGTCAAGTTGAAGATGCCCCACGTCGCCGGACTCTAGCGGGCTTTCCCCGGCAGCCCTCCTTATTGTTTCGAATGCATTAATTTCTCCACCTACGCAATTATTCTTCCCAACTGCATTGCGTCCACGGTTAATTTCAATTACCTTTCAAAAACACACACAAATAATCGATGTGGGATTTTCTTGTCAGATTGCTATCGGAGGGTACTAAGAATTGGCAAAATCCATGGTTCCCAAGCGCATTTTCCTGACCAAGGGTGTCGGAAAACATAAAGAACGGCTTACATCGTTCGAATTGGCGCTCCGCGATGCCGGCATTGCCGCTCAGAATCTCGTTCGCGTCTCGTCTATCTTCCCGCCTAACTGCAAGGTCATCCCGCGCAAAGACGGCTTGACGTATCTTTCACCCGGTGAAGTAGTCTTCGCCGTCGTGGCGGAGAACTCTACGCGTGAAGCGCACCGCCTCGTCGCTTCCAGCATCGGCCTGGCAATTCCAGCCGACCGCAGCACTTACGGATACCTCAGCGAGCACCACTCGTTCGGCGAAACCGATCAGGTCGCCGGGGACTACGCCGAAGAGCTAGCCGCGGAAATGTTGGCCACCACGCTGAATGTGGATTTCGATCCCGACAAGTCGTGGGACGAAAAGAAAGCGGTTTATCGTATGTCGAACAAAATCGTTCGCACGATGAACCTTACCCAATCCGCTGTCGGCGATAAAAAAGGTCTGTGGACCACGACCATCGCCGCTGCGATTCTGATCTTCGAGTAAGACAAGGCTTCGGAACTTTTCTTAGGTTTCAATGACAACGGCACGGATGAACTCCGTGCCGTTTTAATTGCAAACAAATTCAGTGCGCCTTCTCTGGCAGATGATTTACAGTCAGCGGGACATGTCGACTTACCGCCGATTTAGCATCGTTCTCTTCTCCGCTGTTTTCCTTTTCGCTCTTCCGGTCTTCAGCCAGGACGCCGTCTATCCAGCCAAGAAGAAGCCGGAACCCGCGACCCTTCATAATGCCATAACTATTATTTGGGAGCCGGTTGTAACTCGCGAATGGCCCGTGCTTCGCGACCTCGTCAATGCCCTGTCGACATGCCCAGCGTCGAACCGGGACAGTGTGTTCGTTTCGGAATTTTCGCAACAGGTGATGGCAGAGATGCGCTGCTTGAGAAGAGTACTTTCGCTATCGACATAACGAGCGCAGGTACCACCAAGCGTTTTCCTGCCGAATCGCCTGCTGCGATCAAGAAGATCAAGCCTGAAGGCGCTGATTTCGGCGCGCAAGCACTGAGCGCGGCCGGGATCGCGGCTCCGAACATGTCGATGGCAAGCCTTGCAGTTTCCAAGACTCGCTGGTGCGCTCCGAGCGATTCTGCGTCGGGGCCGATTGCGGTATCCATCCGCGTCAGCGATCCGCAGAAGTTGACCGCCCTATCACGCACCGTACCTCTGCAAACATTTGCGGATGCGCGAAAAAAGAAATCTTTCCATAACATGGGAGAGGTGGCTGGCTGGATGCAGAACTATCACCGGGCCCCCGCACCGTCGATGCTGCTGCCCGCATTGAGACTCGTCTCGATGGACGAGCAAGCCAATAACTCATGGAATATGCTGCAGTTTTTTGTCGCCGCACTCCGTGATTCACCGGTAGCTGCACATGAACTTCTGCAGAGACTTCCGCAGGAGGCTTTGCAGGTGCGCACCATCGGCGAAGTCCTCCTCGTCAAGGCAGGATATGACGAAGCGCTCGCGGATGCTTCCGCCGAAAAGAAACAGACCATCTCGGAATTCAAGTTCCCGGAGCCATTCAACCTCACTGCCGATCAGGATCTGGCAACGCGTATGGACATGATGTGGTCCACTCTCTTCGCGACCGGCGATCCCAGGGCCGTGAGCAGCATCGCCTCCATGCTCGCTTGGCGTCCTGACTACGAAGCCTTTCTGGAAATGCAGAAATCGGGGAAACGCCCCACGGAGATCACGGAAAGCATCATGCGGGCCGTGTGCTATGGAGCGGCAGGATGGTCACTCAACTCACTATCCAGAAACGACGCGCTCATCGCCGACTACCTCGATGCAGTTGCCGCGTCCCCTGAAACTCCAGCAGAGGTGAAGTCGGAACTCGCCAAACTCTCAACCAATCCTGCCTTCCATCGTGACGACAGCGCCACCAAAAAGAAATAGACCGCAAAAAAAGGCGCGCGCTCTCGCACGCCCTCTCTCACTACTCACTACTTGTCTTTCGCCAGCCGTTCCAGCACCGCGCCCACAATCAGTGGCAATCCGACGGTCGCATCCACAAACACTTCGCCGAACTTTCCGCCTTCCTCCTTGGGAACAAACTTGCCCCACGAAATCGCTTCGCTATACGGAGAGCCCGACAGTCCTCCCCAGTGAACCGGCTCCGGGCAGATGCGCAGTCCGTAGTGGTAGCGCTTCAGTGGCAGGTCTTCTCCGCCACGACGGTGACGCAACTCGATGTACGGTCCGAACTGTTGCGACCAGTTGCGCGGCACGCCTCCGCCGATGGTGAAGATGCCGAGGCGTGTCTGCGCCAGCAAGGTTTCAGCGAAGTGATTCAAGTCGAGGAAAGGATCGTAGCGAATCGGCTCGCGGCCTTCCTTGATGCGCTTGCGATTGTGCAGCGCGAAATCCAGTCCCATCTCGGAGTCGGTGAACGCAGGCACAAACACCGGCACATTCTGCTCGAAGGCCGACTTCAGTATGCCGCGTCCTTCGACGTTCTCATGCAGGTAGCGGCCAATCTCGCGATTCAGCTTCCACGAGCAAGCGACCTCGGCGGCGTCCCACTTTTCCAGGATCTTCGAGACGATGGCCTCCACGAAGTTCAGGTTCGTCTCCGGCTCCAGCGTGTCGTAGACGCGGTTATAGCCGGCTTCGTAAAGTTCCACATCGTTCATCTTCTCGTCCCAGACGAAGTGCGACTTACCCGCAGCCTCGACCAGTCCGTGGGCCATGAGCGCTCCGGTGGAAACAATGGTCTTCACGATCTTGTGATCGACCAGGTCGGCGACGACCAGTCCCTGCTTTGCCACCGTCATCGCGCCCGCGAGCGTCATCACGACGAACGCTTCCTTGTCTCGCGCCATGGCTTCCAGCACATCGGCGGCCAGTCCAAGCTGGCGTCCGGTAAAGGCCGTCTTCGACATCGCGCGTACCATGTCGTCCACGGTCTTGATCTTCGAAAGATCGAGCGGCTCCAGCGGAACCAGTTTGTCGGAAATCGGGTCGTGCAACTCGCGCTCGATGCCCGCGCCTTCGGCGGGAGCAATATTCTTATCGTCGTCGTGCTTCAATGGCGTTTACCTTCCAGGAAAGAGTCTCTTGAAGTTAACAGGTGCGAGGCGCGCCGCACAAGCAGGGACCTGCTTGCGAATTGCACCGGGCTATCCCGTCTCGACCCGCCCTTCGAAATGCTCTTTCCTCACAGCACCTACATGCAAGCAGCTTTTGTTATCCTAGACAGACCCTTTTCGCGGAGAGACACAGTGGCAGAAAAGTTCACCGTCGGACTCGTACAGATGTACTGTTCGCCCGAGCCTGAGGACAACATGGATCGCGCCATCGGCTTCGTTCGCGAGGCCGCCAGGCGCGGAGCGCAGGTCATCTGTCTGCCCGAGTTGTTCCAGACACAATATTTCTGTCAACGCGAAGACCACGCCCTCTTCGACCTGGCCGAGGCGATTCCCGGCCCCGCCACCAAACGCATCGGCGAGGTCGCGCGCCAGACGCACACCACCATCGTCGCTTCACTCTTCGAACGCCGCGCACCCGGCCTCTATCACAACACCGCCGCCGTGCTCGCGCCGGACGGATCCTTGCAGGGCATCTATCGCAAGATGCACATCCCGGACGATCCGCTCTATTACGAAAAGTTCTACTTCACGCCCGGCGATCTCGGCTACAAGGTCTTCCCTACCGAGAACGGAAAAATCGGCACTCTCGTTTGCTGGGACCAGTGGTATCCGGAGGGCGCGAGACTGACGGCGATGCAAGGCGCGAACATCCTCTTCTATCCCACCGCCATCGGTTGGCATCCGGCGGAGAAGGACGAATACGGCGTGGCGCAATACGATGCATGGCGCACCGTCCAGCGCGCACACGCAATTTCAAACGGCGTCTATGTTGGCGCGGTGAACCGCGTTGGCTTCGAGACCGGCAACGTTCGCGGCAACCAAGCGAAGGAAGGCCAGGGGTTGGAATTCTGGGGAGGCTCCTTCCTCTGCGATCCCTTCGGCGTGGTCGGCGCCGAGGCTTCGCACGACAAGGAAGAAATCCTCATCGGCGAAGTGGACAGCAAGAAGATGGAAGACGTCCGCCGCAACTGGCCGTTCCTGCGCGATCGCCGCATCGACAGCTACGCGCCTATCACGCAACGAATGATTGACTAGGAAGATTGATTAGGAAGCCCGACTAGCTTCATGACTACCGATTCCAACTCGACCGCTACCGCTCCCGTTCGCACCCGCATCCGTGAACGCGCCATCTCGCGAGAGACTGCGCTACCCAGCGCCGCCGACTCCCCTTTCTCCCTTGGCTTCCGCATGCCCGCCGAGTGGGAACCACACACGGCGACCTGGCTGGCATGGCCGCACAACAAGACGGATTGGCCCGGCAAGTTCGAACCTATCCCCTACGTCTATGCGGAAATCGTGCGACATCTTTCGCAGGTGGAGCGTGTCGAACTGATCGTGAATGACGAAGCGGCCGAGTCGAAAGCCCGCGAGGTTCTGCATCGCGCCAACGTGTTGTCCGACGATCCCGCTCAGCAGCATCCCAACATTCGCTTCCACCGCTGGCCTACCAATCGCGGATGGCTGCGCGACTCCGGCGCGATATTCCTCCGGCGCAAATGCCCGGAAGGCGGCTTCGACCTGGCCGCCTCCGACTGGCAATTCAATGGTTGGGCAAAATACAAAGATTGGCAATTCGACGATCAGCTTCCTACGCAAATCGCCAAGCTCCTGCGCGTCACTCGTTACCAGCCGCAGATCGAGGTCGATGGCAAGCCGCAGCGCATCGTGCTCGAAGGTGGCTCCATCGACGTCAACGGGCGCGGAACCCTCATCACCACCGAAGAGTGTTTGCTCAGCGAAGTGCAGCAACGCAATCCCGGCGTCACGCGCGAACAACTGGAGCGCGTCTTCGCCAACTATCTTGGCATCAAAAAAGTGCTCTGGCTGGAGCGCGGCATCGCCGGCGACGACACCCACGGACACGTCGATGACATCACCCGCTTTGTCGGCGCCAACACCATTGTCACCTGTGTCGAAGCCGATCCACAGGATCCCAACCATGAACCCTTGCGCGAAAACTATCGCCGCCTCGCCCGCATGACCGACCAGCGCGGCAAGCCTTTGCGCGTCGAAACGCTTCCCATGCCCGCGCCCGTCATCTTCCGCGGACAGCGTCTTCCCGCGAGCTACGCGAATTTCTACATCGGCACCGGAGTCGTGCTGGTTCCCGTCTTCAACGATCCCAATGACCGTATCGCCTTAAACACGCTAGCCGAGTTGATGCCGAAGCATCGCATCGTCCCCATCTATTGCGGAGATCTTGTATGGGGCCTGGGGACCATCCACTGCATGACGCAACAGCAACCCGCGATTTGATCGGCGCAGGCTCTTCAAACTAAGTGCTGCATCTCTGAAAACGTGAGTCCCTTCCGCCGCGCCCCGCATCCAAACATAAAATCTGCAAGGAGAACTCCCATGCCGACTTCCATTTCAACTAGCCCTTCTCCAACTAAAAATACTTCGACAAAAACAATGCGCGCGATGCAGGTCACGAAAGCTGGTGGTCCGTTCGAACTGGTAGAGCGCGAGATTCCCAATCCTTCTCCGCGACAGGTTCGCGTCAAGGTGCAAGCCTGCGGCGTCTGCCACAGCGATTCGCTTACAAAAGAAGGTATCTGGCCGGGCATCGTCTATCCTCGCATTCCCGGACACGAAATTGCCGGCGTCATCGATGCCATCGGCTCCGATGTCCCCGAGTGGAAACCCGGACAGCGCGTAGGCGTCGGATGGTTCGGCGGAAACTGCGGCTATTGCGACAACTGTCGCCACGGCAAGATGGTGCTCTGCATACGCGGGCAGATATCCGGCATCACCTTCGACGGCGGCTATGCGGATTACGTGCTGGTTCCCTACGAAGCGTTGGCGCGGATTCCTGACGACATCAACCCGGTCGATGCAGGCCCTCTTCTCTGTGCCGGAATCACGACCTTCAATTCCCTGCGCAACAGCGGCGCGCGAGCAGGTGACATCGTAGCCATCCTTGGCATCGGTGGCCTCGGACACCTGGGCGTTCAATTCGCCTCGAAGATGGGGTTCCGCACCGTCGCCATCGCGCGCGGCAAAGACAAAGAAAAGTTAGCTCGCGAACTCGGCGCGCAGCACTACATCGACAGCCAGGCCGGCAGCGTCAGCGAACAACTCAACGCAAAAGGACTCGGCGTTGACGGCAAGCTCATCATCCTCGGCGCGGCCATGGAGCCACTACAGGTATCAAGTCTTGCGATGATTCGGAGGACGCAAGGCCATCCAGGGATGGCCTTCAGGTACGTCGATCGATTCCGAGGACACCATGCGGTTCAGCGCCATGAGCGGAGTGCGTCCCATGACGGAAGTATTTCCGCTGGAACGTGCGGCCGAGGCCTATGAACGGATGATGAGCAATAAAGCACGTTTCCGCGTGGTGCTGGCCACGGGAAACTAACGGGCCCGCTGTGGGCTACAGCATCCCGCCGGATTTCGTGGCGAGAAGGTTCAGCGCCATCTCCAGTTTCAGGATGGCTTCCTCCACCCCCGGATGGTCTTTCAGTTCGCTGCGAAGATCTTGCAGCAGGCCGTGAGCTTCCGCAACGTGCTTTGCGGCTTCTGCGCTTTGGGAGTTGCCCTTGTCAGGTGTCTCTTCCATTGTGTCTCCTCGCTGGAACTGCGCCTAGTGTACTCCGATGCTATACGCAACCGGAACACCACAAGCGAAACCCAGCCTCAAGGGGCTGGTTTTTTTGCGACAGAATTTGTAGAAACTCTATTTCTCGTACAACTTTGGCTCGGGACCTTTTTCCAGGAGTTCGCGGTTCCAGATCATTCCGCCGCGATTGTACGAGGCCATCTCGAAGTCCTGCGTCAGTTCCAGCGCGTCCGTCGGGCAAGCGTCTTCGCACAACCCGCAGAACATGCAGCGGCTCAGGTCGTAGGTAAAGTGCGTGACCTCTTTCCGGCGCGTCACCGGATTGCGCTCGCTGCCAACCACGATGAGGTTCTCCGGACAAGCCAGCGCGCACAGGTCGCATGCGATGCAGAGCGATTCGTTGTTCTCCGGATTCACGTTCAGGCGCGGCGCTCCCCGATAGCGTTCGGCTATCTGCGGACGCTCCATAGGATACTGCTCGGTGATGATGTCGCTGGGTGCCTGGTATCCGAACGTCAGCCGAAGTCCCTGCAAAAGATCCAGGAACAACGCACGACGAATGAGTTGTTTAAAGGACAATGATCTCTCCCCCACAGTTGCGGTCAGCATACCACCGAACGCATATTGAGCCAAAAAACAACACTGCCCGGAGTCGTTCCCCGCGCGAAGTCCCCTGTGATATCGCGCGTCGAACGCTCCGGGCAGCGTGTATCTCGGTGCCGCAGATTGAAACCGGCAGAGGCTGCGCCCCCGCCGGCGTCCCCTGGTTATTTGCGGCGACCGAAGAAGCCGATGCCGAGCGAGCTGAAGCCCAACAGGGCCAGCAGCGGAAGCTCAGATCCGGTTTGCGGCAGGCCTTTGGACTTTGTGTACGTGGCCGGGTGGTCGCTGGAAGCGACACCATTGTTCTCCGCCTGTGCGGCAGGTTCCGTGCTGCTCGCAGCGGAAGCATCGTTTGCCGGTGCGCTGGTGGCGGAAGCATCCGCAGCAGGTGTAGCGGCCGGAGCAGCAGCGCTCTGGTCGGAAGAAGTAGCCGTGGTGGTGGTCGTGGTCGTTGTGCTCTGGCTCGCGCTCTGGTCAGCCGAAGCTGCCGGAGGAGCAGCGCTCGAGCTTGCTGCCGGAGCCGACGCATCGTTGGCCGCCGCGCTTGCAGTTCCGCCGCTCGCCATTGTGCCCGGTCCTGTCGAAGAAGCCTCGCACTTGTCAGAAACGACCTGTACGCTGCTCACCTTGATACTTCCGCTTCCAGCGCCCGAGTTGTCTGCGCTCGCCGCCGAAGCTTCCGAAATGTCTCCGCTTACGGAGACCGTCTTATTCAGGTTCGCGTCCCACGAAGATGTGTCGGCGGCGCTCAACCGGTACTGCTTGGCCGCGTCTCCCGGAACCGTCACAATAAAGTTATCGCCCGACTTGGTGAGACATCCCTGGACCATGTTGCTGCTACTGGCGGTCGCAGCTTGCGACGCTGCCGGAGCCGCTGGTTCCTGGGTGCCTGCCGTGCCGGAGGCCTGCGAGCTCTGCGCAACGGCAAACGTGGCCGCCAGCAACATGCTCGACGTAAATAGAACTGCTTTCTTCATTCGCTTTCCTCCAATTCGTTCCTGCCCAATTGGGCGTCCGTCGCACCCGGCTAAACGGGATCCGCGAACAGGCAGTTAGAGAGTCGTTACTAGCGGCGGGTTTTCTGCTATTTTGAAACAGCCGCTACTCTGGCGGGCAGAGACTCTGTCCAGCTACAATGCTTTTTGGCGCAAAGCCGCGCCGACAATGCATTAGTACCTCATCTGCCAATAGGATATTCAGCGTGGATCGTTCCGACGAACTTTGGATGGAAGAAGCCTTGCGCGAAGCCCAACACGCACAGCTATCGGACGAAGTGCCAGTCGGCGCCATCGTCGTTCAAAATGGAAACATCGTCGGGCGCGGCTCCAATCGCACCATCCTCGATTCCGATCCGACCGCCCACGCAGAAGTAGTCGCCATGCGCAATGCCGGAAAACATCTCGGCAACTACCGTCTTAATGATTGCGCTCTATACGTGACTCTTGAGCCCTGCATCATGTGCGCCGGAGCCATTGTGCATGCGCGCATCGCCAGCCTGGTTTACGGCGCGGACGACAGCAAAGCCGGCGCAGTGAAATCCATCATGCGGGCCTTCGAGATTCCAGCGCTGAACCATCGCCCGCAAGTGACCGGAGGAGTTCTGGCCGCAAAGTGCATGGATGTGTTGCAAGTCTTTTTCCGTTCCAGGAGAAAAAGCGCGGAGTGAATGCCGTTAGCGCGCCGCCGATGGAAGAGAGCTGCCGCTGAATTCATTCCTCTGTTAAAATAGTTTTGTAGCGAGCAGGGCCGCCCGGCCACTCGTTGCGGTTTTTCGAGCGGAGAGGTGGCAGAGTTGGTTGAATGCACCTGACTCGAAATCAGACGTGGGGGTAACTCCACCGGGGGTTCGAATCCCTCCCTCTCCGCCACTTCGGAACAAAGCTGGGCACTGCGCCCGGCAGCGTTCCGGAACCGCCTGTGGCGGCAAGCGTCCGCAACAGGTCGGACTTTGACCCCATGATGCGAACCTCGCCGTCGTTGACCTCGACCCGCTGCGC
>JBBRZF010000008.1:0-39935 GCA_038236965.1 Terriglobales bacterium
AGCAGGATAGACATTCTTCTGGAGGCACTCATGCTTGGAAAACTTGGACTACCGGAACTCATTCTTATCGGCGGAATCGCGCTCCTCATATTCGGACCCAGCCGTCTCTCCGACGCGGGAAAAGGCATGGGTGAAGCCATTCGCAACTTCAAGAACGCGATAAAAGAAGAAGAAAAGAAAAGCTAGTTCCCTGCTGGCTGTGGAACGCCCCGCCAAACCGGGCGCGATCGTACGTCCTTCCCCATATCAGGTGCGCGGAGGACGCGGCCTAGAACGCATCGTGCTGTTGCGTCCGAACAAAAACGTGACGATTACCAACACGTAGAAGAGCACACAGAGCCACGTCAGTCCTTTGGCATCCAGATAAGGACAGATGAAGATCGTGAAGACAGCGACGGAAATCACCAGCACCGACAAATAAATCAGATTGCCCTTCATTGCCACATCGGATGCGCGCGCTGCGCTGGCTTATGCCATGCGACCCGGCAAATCGAGTGTTGCGGGCGCGCTTCTCATGGCAGCAATTCTCCTGTGAGAATCTGCTGCTCAGTACGCTCCTTCGCGCAAGTTGATTCCGAATTCCAAAAAAGCCTTCAGGCAGCAACTCCTCTGCGTGCGTTTTGGAAGTTTCGGATGTTTCAAAGGCTTCGCAGGTTTCAGGGTCAAAGGCTGTGCGGTGGAAAGCCCGGGGTTTGTTGTTGAATTTCGAAACCTCTGAAACCTGGGAAGCCTTGCTACATGAGCGCCTCTGCTATTCTCTTCCGCATGGACGTCGTTTCCCTCACGCGGCAGCTTGTTGATATCGAATCCATCACCGGCAACGAAGCGCAGGTGGGCGAGCTCCTGCTCGCGCATCTTAGCGGCCTCGGTTATGTCGTGGAAAAAATGGATGGGGAGCACCACCGCTTTAATGTGTGGGCGACGCCGCCGGAGCAGCCACGGCCTGAAATCGTTTTCTCAACGCACATGGATACCGTGCCGCCCTTCATCGCTTCGTCGGAAGACGACGTGAACATTTATGGGCGCGGCACGTGCGACGCGAAAGGCATTATCGCGGCTATGATCTTTGCCGCAGAGGAGTTGCGTGCCACCGGCATTCCTGCCGGCCTGCTTTTCGTGGTGGGCGAGGAACGCGATTCGCTGGGCGCGGCGGTGGCGAATCAACAGGCAAGGGGCTCGCGCTTCCTTGTGAATGGCGAACCGACGGAGAATCGAATCGCGCTGGCTTCGAAGGGCGCGCTGCGCGTGGAGGTCGTTTGTCGCGGACGGATGGCGCACTCGGCATATCCGCACCTGGGTGAGTCGGCGATCAACAAGCTGCTCGACTGCCTGCAATCGCTGCGGGCGATGCAGTTGCCGCACAATCCCGAGATTGGGCCGAGCACTCTGAATATCGGCATGATCGAAGGAGGACGCGCCACCAACGTGATTCCGGATTTTGCGAAAGCGCAGCTTCTTTATCGCCTGGTGGCACCCAGCGAGGAACTCCGGCGCAAGATCACGGAAGCAGTCGGCGAACGCGGCGAGGTCAGCTTCGTGCTTGATATTCCGTTCATGAAGTTCCGCACCGTTGCCGGAATTGACACCATGACGGCGGCGTTCACCACAGATATTCCGGCGCTGTCGAATTGGGGCGAACCAATCCTGCTGGGACCGGGGTCCATCCTGGTGGCGCATACGGACGGCGAGCTTATTCCCAAGCAGCAGCTCGAAGAGTGCGTGGAACTGTATGTGCGCATTGGGCGCGAGTTGTTAAAGGGCGAGGGTTCGTAGATCTCGTAGGCTTCAAAGGTTTCGTAGGTTTCTTAGGTTTCGATGGAGGTGTATACCGAAGGATTTCCTGCCTCGACTTGCATCTTCTCGTCGCACGCGACAAACTACACGTCATGAATAATTCGCTTGCGCAAGCTTCGTCCGCCTACCTTCGCTCAGCCCAGCATCAGCCCATAAAGTGGCACGAGTGGGGAGAAGAAGCATTTGCCGAGGCGAAGCGCGAGAACAAGCCTGTGCTGCTGGACATCGGCGCCGTTTGGTGTCACTGGTGTCACGTTATGGACCGCGAGTCCTACGAAAGCGCGCAGATCGCGGAAATCATCAACACGAATTTCATCGCCGTAAAGGTTGATCGCGATGAACGTCCCGACGTGGATTCGCGTTATCAGACGGCAGTCGCTGCCATCAGCGGACAGGGCGGATGGCCGCTCACGGTCTTCCTCACCTCGGAAGGAAAACCTTTTTATGGCGGCACGTATTTTCCTCCGCAGGACAGCCACGGACGTCCCAGATTTGGGAAGATATTGCTCGCAATCTCTGAGGCGTTTCGTGAGCGTCGTGAAGATGTTGAGGGCGAAGCGAGCAAACTGATGGACGCGTTGAGCCACGCGGAAGGCTTGCTGGGCCGGTCGGCGGATTTCTCTCCGCGCATCGTCGAGCAGATGGTGCAATCGGGACTGGGCGCATTTGACCGCACCCATGGCGGCTTTGGCGGAGCGCCGAAATTTCCACATTCCTCCGCGCTGGATCTTTTGATCGACTGGTATGCACGCACGCGAGAGGAGCAGGTGGGAACCGTGGTGACCACTACGCTGGAGAAGATGGCGCGTGGCGGAGTCTACGACCAGATCGCGGGAGGCTTCCATCGCTACTCGGTGGACGAGCGCTGGTGCGTGCCGCATTTCGAAAAGATGGCGTACGACAATTCCGAGTTGTTAAAAAATTATGTTCACGCTTACCAGGTAACGCGGAATCCGCAATTCGCGCACATCGCGCGCGACATGATGCGCTGGATGGATGCATGGCTGAGCGACCGCGAGCATGGCGGATTCTATGGCTCGCAAGACGCCGACATCAGCCTGCACGATGATGGCGACCACTTTACGTGGACGCGAGAAGAGGCGCAGGCGGTGCTGACGCCGGAAGAGTTTGAAGTTGCCGCTATGCATTACGACATCGGCGAAGTGGGGGAGATGCACCACAACCACGCGAAGAACGTGCTGTGGGTGCGCGTCCCGCTGGAAGAAATCGCGTCGCGCATGGCGAAGGGACGCGAGGAGATTGCAGCGCTACTCGACTCGGCGAAAGAGAAAATGTACGGCGCGCGCCTTGAGCGTCCGATACCCTACATCGACAAAACCGTTTATGTGAACTGGAACGCCATGTGCATCGCCGCGTATTTGCAGGCGGCGGTCGCGCTGGGCACGGCGGCGGAAGGCGTTGCGGATTCGACGATGGAAGCCGCCTTGCATTTTGCGCTGCGCTCGCTGGACCGATTGCTGGCGGAGGCATGGAAGGGCGATCACCTGCTCCACGTCATCAGCTATTCGGACGGAGCGCCGGTGCGGGAAGTTCGCGGAACGCTGGACGATTACGCCTTCACGGTGATCGCCTGCATCGACGCCTACGAGGCTTCCGGCGTGCTTGCGTATTTCAACTTCGCACGCAAGATAGGCGACGAAATGATTGAGCGCTTCTACGACCACACAGGGGGCGGTTTTTTCGACACCGAGCAGACGCGCACGGAAGCGGTAGCGTTGGGAGCGCTGGCAGCTCCTCGAAAACCTTTTCAGGATTCGCCTACTCCGGCGGGAGACCCTTCAGCGGCAGTAGCGCTTTTGCGCCTGCATGCGTACACCAACGAACCGGATTATCGCGAAAAGGCGGAAGAAACGCTGGAGGTATTTGCCGGAGTCGCGGAGCAATTCGGCATTTATGCGGGGACGTATGGAATCGCCTCGGTGTGGATGGCGCGACCGCATACGCAAGTAGTAGTGGTGGGCAATGGAGCCGCAGCCGAAGCGCTGTACGCCGCCGCTGCCGCGCCTTTTGCGCTCAATAAATCTGTCCTGCGCGTCACCGACAACGAGGCTGTCGCGCCCTATCTTCCACCCGCGCTGCAGGAAACGGTGCCGAACATCCCTGGCGTCAAAGACGGCAAGACGCTGGCGATCGTCTGCAGCAACTTCACCTGTCAACCGCCGATTTCCGATCCCGAAGAACTGACAACCGCCATCCGCCGAGCGATCCAGGCGCGATAACGGTCACGATGAAATTAACAAATCCCGAGAAACACTCCAGTGTCGTCCAGGGGAACAGTTCCGATACGTGTCGAGGAGAAATGAATTATGGTGGTAGTGAAGGTGAAATCATTGGCTACTAAAAAGAAGATCGGCAAGAAAACCACTGCGAAAAAACCCGCCAAAGTTCCGGTGAAGAAGTCCGCGGCAAAGAAAATTTCCGCAAAACCAATTTTGGCGAAGACCCCTGCGAAAAAGTCTGCACAACGCAACGGTGCCAGTTCGGGCGTATACACCTCTCCGAATGGCAATGTGAGCATTGGCGTTCCCGCCTTCTGGAGCCTGCGCCAGACAAACGATGACCTGGAAGTGGAAGCGCCCTCGGGACACACTTCTGTTATCGTGACCGCGTTCCAGCGTCAACCTGATTTCGAGAGGCTGGATGCGCGCGAATACATGCAGCATTTCCTGGAAACAGCGAACTCGAACGGACGTCCGCGCCTGGACAACGGGACCAAGCAGCGCGCCAGTTCGCGCTTCCGTGACGTGGATGGCGACAATTGGGAAGTGATGTTCCTGACGAATGGCAATACCCTGCTGCTTGCGACCTGTAATAGTTCGGAACCGCGCACCGGCAAGGAAGCCAAGGCGGGACTTGGAGTCCTGAACTCGCTAAAGCTCAAAGGGAAATAGATTGATTTGAGGATTTTAGGATTGCCGGATTTCAGGATTGCCGGATTTAGGGATTTAGAATCTAATTTAGAAATTCAAAAAGCCACGGCGAATAATTCGCGGTGGCTTTTTTGTTGGACTTCCAATCCGGTAATCCGAAACTTCTAAAATCCGAAAATCGTTTTTCTAGTCTCCGGTACCACCGTTCATGTAGACGCGCATCATGCGGACTTCGACTTCCTTCTCGTCAATATCGTGCAGCAGCAGATCGCGCATGGAGAGGAATCCGTGCAGCACACCGTCGCGCACAACGGGGAGGTGACGGAAGCCCTCTTGCTTCATGACTAGAAGGCAGCGGTCGGCGGATTCATCCGGATCCACCGTCTTCGGGTCGCGGGTCATGACCTCGGAGACCTTGGTCGTCTTCGCGTCGCGACCTTCGAGCAGGACACGCGTCACGATATCGCGCTCGGAGAAGACTCCTACCAGCGCGGTTCCGCTCAAGACTGGCATGGCACCCACGTGCTTCTCGCGCATGTAAAGTGCAGCACTGAACACCACATCATCTGCCATGACCGTATAAACTTCGCGGTCTCTGACCAGTTCACGGACGTTCGCCATTGGGAAACCTCCCGAGTCAAAATGGATAATTCCAGTATGTGGTTAGGAAACGCAGTGCCTGAGCGTTCCCTTATAAGCGCGAAGTATATGTCGAACCGAGGCCGGACGGAAGTGGTGACCCCAAATAAATTCAGAAGGTGACTGACTAAAGAATGGATGTCCGAAATTCCAGAAGCCACCAGGAGAGGGCGGGAGCAGGGCGGCAAGGCTGAATTCTAGGGCTTAGGGTCTTCCAGAAAAACGAAGTAGGAGGTGTCCCAGAGCGCGGTAGGAATGCTGCCGCGCTGCTTGGCCGTGAATACCAGGTTGTAATCGTCGGTCACGCTGAGTTCCTCCAGTACGGATTTTCCTGAGGCAGGTTCGACCAGCGCCAGGTAGGCGAGGAAATCGTACAGGTCGTCGGAGCCGGCGTAACCGGCAGCGGAGAAACTCAGCTCCGTGTTCTCTCCGGAAAAATGCCAGGCCAGCGAAGCAGCGAGGGCCACTGCACCTTCGAAGGCTTTTTCGCTGACAGCGCCGGGCGCGGGATTGTCGAAGACAATGCGCAGCTTGCGTTCGTCCTCGCGGGTGAACTCCCGCACTTTGAGCGAGCCTGATTTCGCAGTCGATTTCCAATCCACGTGTCTCGCCGTGTCTTCCGGTTGATACTCACGAATGCGATACAGGTCGTATCCGCGCCCGCGAACGTGGCTCTCGAACTCTCCGGTAATCATGGGCAAGACCTCGAAAAGTTCGTCGGTGGGTTCGACGGAGGGAAAGGCGATGACCTCGCGCTCCATGGGAATGCGCCGCGTCTTGGTGAGGAAGGAAAATGGAAAACGCGTGGCGACACCGAAATTGTCCTGAACGTAACGGCCGCGACGCTCGAAGTGCAAATCCACATCTACGTGGCCGGTTTCGCGGGCGGCGATGTAAGGAAAGTAAGCTTTTTCGCGATAGATGCCCGGAAGCGCAGGAGCAGCAGCCACTCGCTGGAACCAGAGATCGGGCCAGCGCACCTTGGCCTGCTTGCCGGAAGCAGGCGAGGGATAGATGAACGTGGTCTTTGAGAGCCTCCACTTCTTGCGTGTATCAACCGGCTTGGGCGGCACCACGTTGACGGAGAAAGCGGGCAGAAACAATCGTGCATTGCGCAACGACAATCGTGTGCCCACGGAGCGTCCGGCAAAGATGTGCGCGGGCAAGGAGACTTCCAGCTTCAGTCCGCGCAGTACCAATGCCGAGGCGATACCGCTGACGAGGATAGCGGCCATCATGGCGGCGACGACGAGGAAGAGCAGATTGTTTCCCGTGTTGAGTGCGGCGATGCCGATGATCAGGGTGAGGGCGAGGTAGGCCATCCCCTCTTTGGTCACATCGTAGTCCAGCACCTCGCGCACGCGGGTGAGGGCCACACGCTTGGCAAGATAAGGGACGGTGACCATGCCGACGAATCCGGCGAGGAGAAGCGCAGAGGAGGCGAGGATGGCCGTAGCAACGACGTTTCCGGCTTCGCGCGCTGCGGTGGAGAGCAACGCAGATGTAAAGGCCAGCGCGAGTCCGAAGAGCGCGAGAAAGAAGCGTATCCAAGCCTCTCGCTCAAAGCTGGTAAACAGGAACTTGAGGCGCTCGCGCATGGGGACATGATACTTGCTACTGTGCTACTGGGCTACTGGGCTGCCGAACGAAACGGGGGAAATCAGTCGCCCGCCGCGGGCGCGGTGCCGGTCAATTTCCTGGTGTGGCGCTCGGCGTGGCCGGTTATCTTCGGGAAGCGTTGCCGCACCCAGCCGAGAGTGCGATTGGCCCAGACATATTCACCGGACAAGACCAGCAAGCCAATGATGAGGAATGGGAGTCCGGGAAGGATGGGCAAGATGAAGCCCATCACGCCAGCAAACAGGAAAGCCCATCCGACCACGATCAAGACGATCTGTTTGATACGAGTCTTCATTGGCATCCCCACCGAAACTGCCTCGTTGGATGCTAAGTAGAACATCATTGTTGAGTTTTATTTCGTTCCCTGGGTGGTGCCCCACAGGAAGCACGCGTTCAGGCGGTGGGTTCCTTCTTTGCTGGTTCGATTTCGAGGGCGGCTTTTCGACGTGCGCGCCAGCGACGCCACGCCATGACGACAGCCCAAAGACCGAGGATAGCGATGACGACATTCACACGGCCCATCACCTTGGCGAGGCGTTCCCAGTTTTCTCCGAAGACATATCCGACCAGCGAGATCACGGTGACCCACAAGGTGGCGCCGAGAAAATTGAAGATGGCAAACTGTTTCCAACTCATGCGCAGAACGCCTGCCATGGGCCCGGCGATGATGCGCATGCCAAAGATGAATCGCGCAAAGAAGATGGTCATGGCGCCGTGCTTTGCGAAAAGCGATTCACCCTGCGCGACGGTGCTCTCGCTGATGTGGAAGATGTGACGATAACGGTCGAGCAGACGGCGTCCGCCGCGGCGTCCTACCATGTAGCCGATATTGTCGCCGATGGTCGCTGCGGCGATACCTACGAGGATGATGTTTCCCAGATGCAACTGCTGTTCGTCGAAGGCGAGAAAACTGGCGAAGAGGAGGATGGTTTCTCCGGGTACGGGAATGCCGGAATTTTCAAGCAGCAGCGCAACGAACACGGTGAGGTATCCGTGTGCGTCGAAGAATCCGCGTAGGAGATTGAAAACCCATTCCGTCATATGGTTCTCAAATCCTACTACTTCATGGCTTCGATACGATGTGACGGTTTCGGTTTGCGCTCGAGGAACTCCCGCACGATGCGGTTGAAACCCGCAGGCGCTTCTTCGTAGGGAAGGTGCCCAATCCCTTCCAGAACCACCAGCTCGGAACCCTTTAAGTGTTTCTTTAACTCAAGAGAGGAAAACGATGTAACCACGATATCTTTGCTTCCCCACAAAAGCAGAGCAGGCATGCCGCTGATGGTATCGATCGCGTTGCTGAGGATGCGAATATCGGGGTGCCATCCGCGCACGATGGCAAGCGCGTAATCCACCGAACCTGCCATGCGCAAAGGAGCGTCATAGCCCGTGCGTGTGTCCTGGGTGATTTTGCTTGGATCGCCGTACATGCGGTTCAATCCGACGTCGCGAATGATGCTGAGGAGGTTGAACATCGGAGCGACCACACGAAAGGCGGTTGCGCCAACGGGATTTCCAAGTAGACGGATGCGGCGGCGTCCGCCCTTCGACCAGGGGTTGATGGACGCGACCAGGATGAGGCGCGAGATGAGGCCGGTGCCGTTCTCTTTGTCGAGCGCGGCCATGAGGATGGCGATGCCGCCGCCGTGCGAAGTTCCCAACAGATCCACGCCGCGCAATCCGAGCGCGTGAATCCAGCCGAGCAGGCGGTGCGCGTTGGCCGTGAGGCTGTAGCTGACCTGGTTGCGGGGAGGTCGGTCGGAGTATCCGAAGCCGAGCAAGTCCATCGCGTAGACGTCGCGGTCGGCGGAGAGAGCTTCAAGGTTATGTCGCCATGAAAAGGTATAGCCGAGCAGTCCGTGTACCAGCACGAGCGGAGGCTTCCCACTGGGCTTGCGGGCAGGCATGCGCAGATAGCGCATGAGGTATCCGTCAAAATCGAACCAACACTCTTCGCCCATCACGAAATGGCTGGGACCTCTGGTCATGAGAACCTCGTTTCGAAGGTTTCGAAGGTTTCGAAAGATCAAGAGCGCAGCGGCGGAATTCCACGAGATTGCCGTTGACTCTTGAAACCTCAGATACGTGAGAAACCTTGGAAACTTTGCATCTAATGCAACCGAATAGCTGGTCTGTGCGTCTTACTATTCGATATCGCCTCTGTCGCTTCTGTTGGGAGTCCCTTGCCGGGCTCCCATTTTTTGTTTGCGGGGAAGCCCGGCCACGGCTTCATTCTAACGCCGCGAGACAATGCAGTTGCTGGATGAACTTTCCACTGTGACGAGTTGATTCCGAACAAGGAAAAACCCCAGGTCAACGCCGAACAATCACGGCGTGGAACTGGGGCACCCATACTTTGCACTCAATACTTTTCTGTACCTCGACTCGCGGGCTTTACGGTTCTCACGCGCTACTCACTACTCGCGACTCGTTAGTGCCTTCTCTACTCAGCCCTCAGCGTGTTGGCCGGATCCACGCGGGTCGCTCTCTTTGCCGGGATGTAGCAGGCGATGAGCGCCACGCCCACGAGCAGCGCTGTCACTCCCGCATAGGTCATCGGGTCGGTGGGTGCTACCTGGTAGAGCACATGCGTTAACAGACGCGTGCAGACGACGGTGCCTATCAATCCGACGCCGATTCCCCACATGGTCATGAGCGCACCCTGTTTCATCACCCGCCGCAGCACGTCGTTTGCTTGTGCGCCCAAAGCCATGCGCAATCCGAACTCGCGTGTGCGTCGTGCGACGGAGTGACTGATGATGCCGTAGATACCGATCACGGCGATCGAAACAGCAAGGGTTGAGAAGAGGGACAGCAGGATGGTGAGGAATCGCGGACGCGATTGCGCGTCGGCGACAACGTCTTCCATAAGCGCGACGCCAGCGACGGGAATCGTCGGATCCAGCGACTGCACTTCGCGCCGTATTCCGGTCACGAGGTTCAGCGGATTCGCTTGACCACGAACCACGATGTTCATGAAGTTCGTACCGGAGCCCTGTTTCTGCCCGTAGGGCAGATAGAGTTCCGTGCCTGCTGCGCGATCGATGCCGCCGTTCTTCGTGTTCTCCACCACGCCGACGATGGTGCACCACGGGTCGGCACCTCCGGGACGGATCCGCTTACCAAGAGGATCTTGCCCCGGCCAGAAGGTCTCGGCCATCTGCTGGTTGATGACGACGACATTTTGGGCGTCCATGTTGTCGCTGGGCGCGAGCAGCCTGCCAGACATCAGGCGCACGCCCATCGTCTTGAAATAATCCGGCGTGACGATCTGATAGAAATCGACGTTCTCGTTGGGGCCACCTTCCCTTTTTACGAATCCTTCGATGTCGGTGTCGTTCATGTTGGGATCGCGCAGAGGCGGCAATCCGTCACCGAGGCCAGCAGAGCGAACGCCGGCAACATGGTCAAGGCGTTCCTGCAGGCGCGTCCAAAAGCCGTCAATCTCATCCGGTTTGGTGTAGGTGGCGGACGGCAGTTCGAGTCGCATGGTGACGACCTGCGTGGGGTCGAAGCCGACGTCAACTTTCTGGAGCTTCCAGAAGGCTCGCACCATGAGTCCGCAGCCGATGAGAAGGATGAGCGCCATGGAAAGCTCGCCTGCGACCATGAAGCGTCGCATGGTCTGCGCGCCTTTGGAGCCTCCGGTGTTGGAGAGCGAGGTTTCCTTCATCGAATTTGCGAAGTCGCCGAGTAACAACGACAGCACCGGAGCCATCCCGAAGACCAATCCCGTGAGCAAGGCGATGCCCGCGGTGAAACCGAGCACATGCCAATCGACGCTGATCTCGGAAGCGCGAGGAATGGCTCCGGCGTTGGTGAGTTGAATGATCTTGACGCCGCCGAAGGCGATGATCAAGCCGAGTACCGCACCGACCATCGAGAGCAAAACCCCCTCGGTGGCAAACTGACGCACCAAGCGTCCTCTGCCGGCGCCGAGCGCTCCGCGGATAGCGACTTCATGGCGACGCGCTTCCGCGCGCGCGAGCAACAGGTTGGCTACGTTGACGCAGGCGATGAGCAAAACGAATCCGACTGCGCCCAACAGCATGAGCAGCGCGGGACGCACGTTCCTGGCGACCTCCGATTGCAACTGGTACTCGACCAGCGTGTGAAAGGCCGGCTAGTGAAGGTATGCGTTTTGGGAGCAGCTTTTTCGCCTTCCGCTTGCGTGTAGGCCTGCATCTCCGACTCGGACTGCTGCACGCTCACGCCGGGACGAAGGCGTGCGAGCAGGTAGTAGTTGTGTCCGCCACGATTGCCGGGCTTCGCAGGGTCGATTTGGAGCGGCGCCCAAATCTGCGGGGAATCCACTTCGCCCGGAGGGAAGGAAAAACCCTGCGGCATGGCGCCGATAATGGTTGCCTTCTGACCGCTGACCAGGGTTTCCCGTCCAATGATGTTGGGGTCGCTGCCAAAAGCAGATTTCCAGAGACCGTTCGAGATGACTGCGGTCAGCGATGCGCCGGGATTGTCGTCATCCGGCGTGATAACGCGTCCGAGCGCGGGAGAGATTCCGAGCGTGGGCAACAGGCTGCCGCTGACGCGCGCTCCGGTGACGCGGATGGGCTGCGAGGTTCCGCCAGCAATGTTGACTCCGCCGACCGCCCACGCGTCGAGCGACTGGAAAGATTTCAGGTCGCGCCGCATCTCGATGAACTCCGGGCCGGAGGTCCAAAAGCGTCGCAAGCCTTCTTTGGAGAAGGTGGGGAACTCCGTATAAACGCGCACCAGTTGGTCGGGGGATTTGTAGGGGAGCGGACGAACGAGGACGGCGTTCACCACGCTGAAGATTGCCGTGGTGGCTCCAATGCCCAGAGCGATGCAGAGTACCGCGGCAATGGTGAAGCCGGGCGCCGATTTCCACGAACGCAGTCCGAACCTCAAATCCTGTAACAAAGTCCCCATTAGAATCCTCCAACTTAATTGGCTGCCCGGAATTCAGCTCTGCCCTGAAAGCCGTCGAGTAGCCATTCGTCATTTCTATGCACGACACAGGCCAAGCAGGCATCTCCGCGTCCTAGCTTTTCAATAAGATATGAAGGCACTACGGGGCTGTCTGTCGGAAAGCGTGTTCATTCTCGCGAACCACTGTTCACGACCGGACACAGGGAGTCCGGGGGTGCAGGCTGGAAATGTGCCTCCCGAATCTCATAGCGGCCAAGTACCATTGGCTTCCGCTACATACCATTTCTCACATCTATCTATTAGAAACAGTAACTCCGGTGTGCGGAGCGGGTTTATACTTTTGTAATCGGCACACCTAACACGACTTACGGACATCTATGGCGCTAGAACAGGTGGCAGCAGACTTGCTTAAGAACGAGAGGGGGAACCATGTCTCTGGTTCGCCAAAGCAAAGTTCGCCTCGGCCCGTGATGACGAAGGACTTCCAAATCCGCTTCTCCGCGATTCTGCTCGCCCTGCTTACAGCGGCGGCAATCACATTCGCGTGGATCAATTACGAGAAGGAGCGGCAGTACGAAGCGCCGTACGACGGCGTGTGGTGGGTCGAGCGCGGCGGACACGCCGAAGCTCAGCGCGTAGATCCGGAAGGTCCTGGGGAAAAAGCCGGCATCAAGCGCGGCGACGTTCTGGACCAGATCAACGGCGTAGAAGTGATCAACACGGCCACAGTGAGCCGGCAGATGTATCGCACCGGCGTGTGGTCCAAGGCCACCTACTCGCTGATACGCAACGGCGTGCACGTGGAAGCTCCGCTGATTCTCGCGCCGGTTGATAAATCCCTCAACCTGGGACTGCGATTCATTGCGCTCATCTATCTCGGCATAGGACTCTACGTACTACTACGACGCTGGACGGCGCCCAAGTCAACGCACTTCTATCTTTTCTGCCTGGTCTCGTTCATCTTCTATTCGTTCAAGTACACGGGCAAACTCAACCAGTTTGACTGGATCGTTTACTGGGCCAACGTTTCCGCCTGGATGTTGCAGCCGGCGATGTTCCTGCACTTCTCGCTCACCTTCCCGGAGACGAAAGAGTTCGTGCGCAAGCGGCGCTGGCTGATCCCAGCCGTGTACGTGCCGGGGATGATCCTGCTGGTGCTGCATGTACTGGTGCTGCGCGTTTTCGCTCCCAGCGAGATACTGCGATGGAACGTGGATCGCCTGCAGATGGTGTACCTGGCGAGCTTCTTCATCGGGGCGGCGGGCGTGCTGTTCCACAGTTACGTTCACGCAGGCACCCCCATCCTGCGCCAGCAGATGAAATGGGTGACTCGCGGAACCGTGTTGGCGGTGACGCCGTTCACGCTGTTCTACGTCATTCCCTACCTGGACGGCAGCGTGCCGACGTTGGCGATGAAGGTGTCGGTGCTGTCGCTTGTGTTCCTTCCGCTGACATTTGGCTACGCCATCTTCCGTTACAGGCTGATGGATGTGGACCTGATCTTCAAGCGCGGCATGGCCTACACCATCGCTGCTGCCGCCATCGCGGGCGTGTATTTCGCGGCCATCGGCGCGGCTGCCGAGCTGTACCACAAGAATTTCCCGACGGCGGGTCCGTATGGACTGATCGCGGCCATCGTGGTGACGGCGTTGCTGTTCGATCCGGTGAAGAACTGGATCCAGGACAGGCTCGACAAATTTTTCTATCGCAAGCGCTACGACTATCGCAAGACGCTGATCGAATTCGGTCGCGACCTGAACTCGGAAACCGATCTGGACAAGATGCTGACGGCCATCATCGACCGCATCTCGCGTACGTTGCTGGTGGACCGCATCGCCATCTTCCTGGCCGACCCGGAGACCGAGGCGTTCACGTTGGCGAAGTCGTTTGGCATTTCGCATACGTCCGGACTTGACCTGAGCTTCCTTAGCGGAGAGCGCCCGGAATACAACTCCGGACATCTGTTCTTCGATAACACGCACCAAGCGGTGCGTGAATCTGTGCGTGCACAGGAAAGCATTCGCAAGCTGGACTTGAACTACTACATCCCTGCGACGGTGATGAATCGCACTATCGCCATGCTGGGCCTCGGCAAGACCTCGGAAGGCGACTTCCTGTCCAGCGAAGACGTTGAACTGCTGGAGACGCTTGCCGGATACATCGGCATCGCCCTGCAGAACGCACGCCTCTATGCTTCGCTCGAGCAAAAGATGCAGCAGTACGAACGCCTGAAGGAGTTCAACGAAAACATTGTGGAATCCATCAGCGTCGGCGTTTTTGCCGTCGACCTGGAAGACCGCATTGAGTCGTGGAATTCGCAGATGGAAGTGATGTACGCGCTGCCGCGCTCGGAAGCACTGGGGCGCGCCATCAACGATGTGCTGCCCATTACCTTCTGCGAAGAGTTCTATCGGGTACGACAACAGGGCGGCGTACACAATTTCTATAAGTTCCGCATAGGCACTACGGCAGGCGACACGCGCACGGTGAATATCGCCATCGCGCCACTGGTGGCGAAGGATTTCAGCGTAATCGGCCGCCTTATCATCGTGGACGACATCACCGACCGCATCGAACTGGAAGCGCAGCTTTCACAGGCGGAGAAGATGTCCTCGATCGGATTGCTGGCTGCCGGAGTGGCGCACGAGGTGAACACGCCGCTGGCCGTCATCTCGTCTTATGCGCAGATGCTGGCCAAGCAACTCAAAGGCGACGAGAAGCGTTCTGCGCTGCTGGAGAAGATCACGCACCAGACATTCCGGGCGTCGGAGATCGTGAACAACCTGCTGAACTTCTCGCGCACCAGCGGCACTGAATTCACCAGTGTCGATGTGAACAAGATCATCCACGACACGCTCGCGCTGCTGGATCATCAGTTCAAGACCGCGGGAATCAAGGTTCACGGCGAACTTGCGACCGAGTTGCCGCTGATACATGGCAACGCAGGAAAGCTGCAACAGGTATTTCTTAATCTGTTCCTCAACGCGAAGGATGCGATGGCTGGTGGCGGCATACTTTCTGTGTCGACACAGAATGGGCGCTCTTTGCTCGTGACCGTAGGCGATACCGGAAGCGGCATCGCAACGGAACATATCAGCCGCATCTACGAGCCGTTCTTTACCACGAAGAACAAGCCCAAGGGCAGCCCCGGCGGCGGCACAGGACTCGGTCTTTCCGTTACCTACGGCATCATCCAGGAACACGCCGGCAAGATCCGCGTGGAGAGCAACCCGGGCGCCGGAACAACATTCTTCATGGAATTCCCCATGTTGAGAAAGGTTGTGAATGTCTGACGTCGCGGTCTACCGCCGTCCCAGCGGGAGCCTACAGGAAACAAACGCACCGGAGATTGCCGGCACCATTCTCATCATCGACGACGAAGCCGCTATCCGCGAGTCGCTGCAAACGCTGCTCGAGTTGGAAGGCTACACCGTGGAGACCGCGAATGATGGCGAAGAAGGCTTGAACCAGATCGCGCAGCGTCCCTACGACCTGGTGTTGCTGGACTTCGCTCTGCCGGACCGCAATGGTCTGGAAATATTGCGCGATATTCGCGATCGCGATCCGCAATTGGCCGTCATCATGATCACCGCCTACGGCACGGTCGAAAACGCCGTGAACGCCATGCAGGCGGGCGCATCGAACTTCATCCAGAAGCCGTGGGACAATGAAAAACTTCTCGCTGACGTGCGCGCTTCGGTAGGCAAGCGCCGCGCAGAAGAAGAAGTCGTGCAACTGAAGCGCGCCTTGAAGCAGCGCTACAACTTCAACAACATCGTGGGCAAGGCCGAGCCCATGTTGCGTATCTTCGACCTGGTGCAGAAGGTCGCGGACTCGCGCTCAACCATTTTGCTGCAAGGCGAAAGCGGCACGGGCAAGGAACTGATCGCAAAAGCGATTCACTTGAACTCGCCGCGCAAAGACCGTCCTTTCATTCCGGTCAACACGGGCGCTATGCCTTCCGACCTGCTTGAATCCACGCTCTTCGGACACGTGAAGGGCGCGTTCACATCGGCCGTCGCCAGCAAAAAAGGGCTGTTCGAACTCGCCGATAAAGGCACGCTCTTCCTCGACGAAATCGCGACGATGGGAATGGACACGCAGGCGAAGATCCTGCGCGTGTTGCAAGACCGCAAGTTTATGCACCTTGGGGGCATCAACGAAATACAGGTGGATGTGCGCATCGTCGCCGCCACCAATGTCGACCTGCACCAGGCGGTGAAGGAAGGCAAGTTCCGCGAAGACCTCTACTACCGACTGAACGTGATCACCATCGACCTGCCACCCTTGCGCAGCCGACGCGAGGACATCCCGCTGCTGGTGGATTTCTTCCTCAACAAGTTTTCCAAAGAAAACGAGAAGCCGCTGCGCACGATCACGCCGGATGCGATGCGTCCGCTGCTCGATTACGGATGGCCCGGCAACGTCCGCGAGCTGGAAAATGTGATGGAGCGCGCCGTCGTTCTCTCGAATGGCCCCAACATCACCAGCGACCAGCTACCCGACGTCATCACAGGACGTAACTCGACGATGTCCATCCTCAATCTGAAGCCCGACGCTTCCCTCTTCGAGATCATGGAAGAGAGCGAACGCCGCATCATCGTGGACATGATGGAGAAGTGCAACTGGAACCAGACGGACGCAGCGGAAAAGTTCCGCATCCCGCTCTCGACGCTGAACCAGAAGATCAAGCGGCTGAACATCGACATCAAGAAGAAGTCGGCGAGAGAGTAGCGAAGGCTACAGATGCCCGGGGAGGCATCTGTAGGGCTTCCGCTACGCACGTTCCCTGCCGTTTGCCACCCGATGGTTGATTCTCATTGCGCAATTTTCCGATTCGCAATTCCCCGATTGCCTCTGCTCCTGTTATAGTTCCTGCACCGAACATGCCATTGTTCTCGCCAGTCGAAATCGCGAAGGAAAAGGTAATGGCCGTGCAGGATTACTCCCTGCTGGCCTGGCGTTCCATCACGAACATTTTCGGGCATCCGCGCTACATCGGCGACACGCTGCAACAGGCCGATCTGATCGGCGTTGGCTCGCTTCCCATCGTCGTGCTGACCGGATTTTTTACTGGAGCCGTGCTGGCCCTGCAGAGCGCAAATTCACTGGCTACCTTCGGCGCGCTGAGCTTCACTGGACAACTGGTTTCGAAGTCCATGGTGCGCGAACTTGGGCCTGTGCTTACCAGCCTCATGGTCGCGGGGCGCAACTCGTCTGGCATGGCTTCCGAACTGGGCTCCATGCAGGTGACGGAGCAGATCGACGCGATGCGTGCCCTCGGCACCGACCCTTCGAAGAAGCTCATCACGCCGCGCGTTGTCTCCAGCGTGGTGATGCTGTTCTTCCTCTCGATCATTTCCGACCTGGTTGGGCTTGCCGGCGGCTCCATGGTTTCCACGCTGCTGCTGCGCCTCGACCTGAACCAATATTGGACCAGCGCCTACCAGAATCTTCTCTTCGAAGACGTCCTGATGGGATTGGTGAAGCCGGTGTTCTTCGGCTTCATCATTGCAACAGTGGGATGTTATTACGGATTGAGTGCGCGCGGTGGAACACAGGGTGTGGGTCGCGCAACCACGCAGGCCGTGGTCGCCGCCAGCGTGCTCATCCTCGTTGTGGACTTCTTCCTCACGCGCCTGTTGATGGGGATCGTCTAGGCCGTGTCCACCCTTCTGCAGACTCCTGGACCCGCGTCGGGCGGATCGGCAGATCCGACCAAGAACATCATCGTCTTTGACGACGTGAGCATCGGCTTTGGCGATAACCAGGTGTTGGACGGACTGAGTTTTTCACTCGCTCCCGGCGAGACCAAAGTATTGCTCGGCGTAGCCGGATCCGGCAAAACGCTCATCCTGAAACTTGCGATGGGGCTTATCAAGCCGGATTCGGGACGCATCTTCAGCCTTGGCGAAGAAGTCAGCGCAATGCGGGAACGCGACTTGTTCTCGCTTCGCCGGCGAATCGGCATGGTCTTCCAGGAGAGCGCGCTCTTCGATTCATTGAAAGTGGAAGAGAACGTAGCGTTCCGCTTGATGGAAGAACACGTTGACCCCGAGGAGATCCACCGTCGCGTTGTGGAAGCGCTCACCTTCGTGGAACTGGCGAACACCATCGATCTGTATCCCGGCGAACTTTCCGGTGGCATGCGAAGACGCGTGGCGATTGCGCGAGCCATGATCACGCAACCGGAACTGCTGCTCTACGATTCACCTACAGGCGGACTCGACCCGGTAACTTCGACGAACATCATCGAGTTGATCGTCAAGCAGCGCGACGTTTACAAAACAAGTTCGCTGCTGGTGACGCATCGTTTACAAGACGCGTTCGTGATGGCGACGCATGTATTCAATCAGCAGACGAACAAAATGGAACAGCTTCCGCGCGACTCGCAAAAGAATGTCCACACGAATTTCATCATCCTCAAGGATTCGAAGATCATCTTCGAAGGCACCGCGCTCGAAATGGTCCACTCCACGGACGATTACATCCGCGAATACCTGGAATAGGTCTCTCGATTCAGCCGGAGAAAAACCGGAGCTTTGGGCTCCGGTCTTTTATGAACTCCAGGGAACTATTTCGCGGCGGCGGCCTTCATGGCTTCCAGGCGCTTCACCATCATCTCGACGCGAGCGCGTCCGGCTTCAGTGCCTTCGGCAACCTTCTCCACATTCTGGAAATAGGTGGGCGCGTATTCCTTGCGAAGCTGCGGCAGGAACGGTTTCATCTTGGTGTAGACCAGCCACATCTCACCGCAGGTTTCGTAGAACAATTCGGCGTTGAGCGCTCCCTGAACGACGAAGGCCGCGGCCATATCCCAATAGCTGGTTACTTGCCGAATGTAGGCGTTCTCATCCGAACCTCGTGCCGACATGATCTTGGTCAATTCTTCGTAGCTGCCAGGGAAGAACTTGAAGGCATAGTAGTCGCGGGCCTTGCGCATACGCTCTTCGCGCCGCAGGTCATAAAGTTTCAGGATCAGTTCAGCATCGGTTGCGGTAGGTTTCATTCAAATCTCCTCACGTGATTCGCTGGTCTGGTAAACATCCTAACGCGAGCGCGTGTTTCCTGTCTCGCTGAGCACCCAGGCGATGATGGTCTCTCCGCGCGCGCCTGTTGCCTCCAGTTGGGCGACCAATTCGGCTTCCAGATCATCTGGATCGGGTGTCATCACGCAATCTGCAATTTGCTTATCCGTGGCTCCGTGGAAACATAATTCGCAAGCGCCAATGCCATCTTCCGTTTCCAGCGGGGGGCCGAAGAGGCGGCAGGTCATGGGACGAGCGGCGTAAACATCGCAGCGCCCGGTCTCGGGATCCAACGCTGGACAAGGTTCTTCGTTGCCAAACTGCTCGAAGCGCTCGTGCGCCTCTTCGCTTTCGTCGAGAATCCCGGTGCGCGGGTAGCCAGGAAATTCTTGCGACAATCGCGCCACCGAGTCTTGCGCACGCTTTCGCACGCGGGCAGTACGTTCGGGATCGGTCACTGCAAGTTCCTGAAATCCACGACGCAGGCGCTCGGCGTCGAGCGCGTTGATGGCGAAGACGCCTACGCAACACTGCGTGCATCCCGGACGACAGACAAGCCACTCTCCCGCTCTTCGCGCCGCGTCGGCAAAGGCGGCGTCCACAATCTGAACGAGTTGGGAATCTGTACGCATAGGGACAGTTTACGGCAATTGAAAAGGCAGCGCCGAAGCGCTGCCCTCAATTCTTACGACGCACAAACGCCTAGGCTGTTGCCTCGGAATCATTCGTGTCCATGGGACGCGGATTCTCGTTTGGACGCGAGTACTCGCATTTCACAGCGGGAGCTTCGTCGGCTGCGCCCTTCTTCTTGCGACGCTTGGGCTCATCGTCTCCGCCCTTTTTATTGGGACAGGCAAGGATTGCGCCCGACTTCAGATATTTCTCGACGAGATACTCATTGCCGCACTCCGGACACGCTTCAGCGACCGGACGGTAGGCCGAAGTGAAGTCGCACTTCGGATAATTTCCACATCCGTAGAACAGATTTCCGCGACGCGCTTTCTTCTCGACGATTTCGCCTTCGTGGCACTTCGGGCATTTCACACCGATGAAGTTCTGCTTCACGTACTTGCAATCCGGATAGCCACTGCAAGAAGTGAACTCGCCGAAGCGTCCGTGGCGGATCATCAGATTGCGAGTGCCGCACGCAGGACATTTTTCGTCCAGCGGGATGTCCGGAACTTTCTTCGCCTGATCGAGACGGCGCGTCGTCTTGCAATCCGGATATCCGGTGCAGGCCATGAACTGTCCGAAGCGTCCTCGCTTGAGCACCATCGGACGCCCGCAGTTCTCGCAATATTCTTCCTGCGTAGTCTCCTGCATGTCGGCCGTATCGAGATCCGGCAAGTCGATGGGATTCTCCTTGGTGAAGGTGCAGGACTCGGGATTCTTCTTGTCGTACGCGCTGCAGGCAAAGAATGAGCCGTGCTTGCCCCACTTGATGACCAGCGGAGAGCCGCACCGCTCGCACTTCTCGTCGGTCGCCTTCTCCATGCGCTTGATATTTTCCATATGCGTTTCCGCATAGGCGAGATCTTTTTCGAACTTCGTGTAGAAGTCAGCGAGCGCGTCGGTCCACTTTTCGGAACCGTCTTCGATGCCGTCAAGCTCTTCTTCTAATCGAGCCGTGTATGCCGGATCGAAGATGTCCTTGAAATTTTCTACCAGCAGGTCGGCGACAACCAAGCCGATTTCCGTGGGGAAGAATTTTCCGCCGCGCCCGGGCGTCTTCTGCGCGTACTGACGCTCTTGTATGGTGCTCAGAATGGTTGCGTACGTGGAGGGACGGCCGATACCACGCTCTTCGAGTTCCTTCACTAGCGAAGCTTCGTTGTAGCGTGGCGGGGGCTCGGTGAAATGCTGTTCCGGCTTCAACTGCCTCAGCGTCAGCTTCTGGCCTTCTTCAAGAGGCGGCAGTTTGTGCTTGAGCGCTTCGTCCTCTTCGTCCTTGGCGTCCTTCGATTCCTCGTAGACTTTCAGGAAGCCCTCGAATTTGAGCACCGAACCGGTAACGCGGAAGGGGAATGTATCCGCGCCCGACTTGGCATCGATATCAATGGTGGTCTGGTCGAAAATGGCGGCGTTCATTTGCGAGGCCACAAAGCGCTGCCAGATGAGCTTGTAGACTTTGAACTCATCATCCTGCAGATACTTCTTCACCGTCTCCGGATCGTGCGCGACGGAAGAAGGACGAATGGCTTCGTGCGCTTCTTGCGCATCCTTCTTCGACTTGTATTGGTTCGCCGATTCCGGCAGGAACTCGCTGCCGTACTGTTGCGCGATGTGTTCGCGGACCTCGGTCAACGCGTCGTTCGAGACGCGCGTGGAATCGGTACGCATATAGGTGATGAGACCGACGGTTCCCTCTTCGCCGAGTTCCACACCTTCATAGAGACGCTGCGCCAGCATCATGGCGCGCTTGACGCTCATGCCAAGTTTGCGCGAGGCATCCTGCTGGAACTTTGAAGTGGTGAAGGGAGCCACCGGATTGCGGCGACGTTCCTTCTTCTCTACCTTTGCGACGGTCCAGGTCGCATCCTTGAGTATTGATTCGACGCGTTTAGCTTCCTCTTCATTCGGAACGATGTTCTTTTCCGGATTCGTGCCGATGAGGCGCGCGTCAAACGCCGGAGGCTTCGGGCCTGCCAGGTGCGCGTCGAGCGTCCAATACTCGGTCTTTTCAAAAGCCTTAATCTCGCGTTCGCGTTCTACGATAAGGCGCAATGCGACGGTCTGCACACGTCCGGCGCTTAGTCCGCGGCGCACCTTGTCCCACAACAAGGGCGAAACCTGGTAACCGACGATGCGATCCAGAACGCGGCGCGTCTGTTGCGCGTCCACGAGATTCCAGTTGATGTCGCGCGGATGTTTGAAGGCTTCCTGCACGGCTTTCTTCGTGATCTCGTTGAACGTAACGCGGCGAATGGTCAGCGACGTTTTGCTCTTTTTGCCGGAGCCGTCCCCGCCCAATTCTTCATATAAATGTGCGGCGATCGCTTCGCCTTCGCGGTCCGGGTCAGGCGCCAGGAAGATCTCGTCGGCGCCTTTGGCCAGCTTCTTCAGCCGGGCAAGAACCTTTTCTTTTCCGGGTATGACGATGTATTCGGTCGCGAACTCGTTCTCGATGTCCACGCCAAGAGTGCTCTTGGGCAGATCTTTGACGTGACCGAGCGACGCCTCGACCTCGTATCCAGCCCCGAGATATTTCTGAATCGTCTTGGCCTTGGCAGGCGATTCGACGATGACTAAACCTTTAGACAATGTGAAACTCCGTTCGGATGACTGCTGAGAAACTAGCACGGAAATCGGGGAAAGCCCAAATAGGCTGTAAGCTGTCAGCTATCAGCTTTCAGCTTTTGCATCAGCACGGAAAGCACTCTCTTAACGGCTATGACCTCTGAATTCAGACGGTTATAGGTATCGTCGTCAATCAACCTGAGGTCACGCGCGAGCAAAAAATGATTATTCCGTCTCGGATGCCGAGCCCAGGGACATTTGCAAGAAGCGGCCAAATTCCGGCTGAGTTCTTCCGAATCCTTCCGCGATTTTCGCGGCGACCGATGAGCAACTCCGGCGAACCAAACAGTTCCTCTCGCGGAAAGCTGCGCGTAGCACTGTACACATCCAAGACCAAACGATGGGAACGCTTCCATACTTCAAGAGTTTCGAAAATCTTGCATTGCACCTGCTCTCACTGACGGCTGACGGCTGATGGCTGATGGCACCTTCCCTCGCCAGCTAGAACACTCTTACATACTGCTTCCCTGGCATTTGGCGGATCTGGTTACTCATCTCCAGTTCAAACAGCACTGAAAATATTTCTGAAGAGGAGACTTTGCCGTCCAGCTTTTCGACCAGTTCGTCGATATGGATCGCCTCATCGGCCTTGATCAACCTAAAGACCAATTTCTCTTTAGGCGAAAGCTCGGGTGCGGTGGATGGAGAGTCGAGAAGTAATGATGCTTGACCGGGTCCTTCCGATTCAGCGTCCGTCGCGGGCTCCAGTTGCAGACGCACTTGCGAGGACAATTCTTCCCAGACATCTTCCCAAGTCGCAACCAGCTTTGCGCCCTGCTTAATAAGGGTGTTCGGTCCCCAAGAGAGCTTGTTGGTCACGTTGCCGGGCACGGCATAGACGTCGCGCGATTGTTCCAGCGCGCAACGCGCCGTGATGCGCGTCCCACTGTATTCGCCAGCTTCGATGACCAGCACGCCCGACGATAGCCCGCTGATGATGCGATTGCGTATGGGAAAATTTTGCGGCGAGGGCGTGGTTCCCATCGGGAATTCGCTGATAAGCGCCCCACCGGAGGCTACGATGGCTTCGGCCAGTTTCTGGTTCTCTCGCGGATAAATCACGTCCACACCGGTGCCGAAGACCGCGACTGTTCTCCCCCGACCTTTCATGGCGCCGAGATGGGCCGCAGAATCCACGCCACGGGCCATCCCACTGAATATGATGAGGTGACGTGCCGCCAAGTCGCAGGAGAGACGCTCAGCCATGCCTGCGCCATAAGGGGTGGGGTGGCGGGTGCCGACCACGGCGATGCCGGGTTGGTCGAGCGTGGAGACGTCTCCGCGCACGTAGATAACCGCTGGAGGATCATAGATTTCCAGCAAATGTTGCGGGTATTCCTTGCAGTCTGGCGAAATTATTTGAACGCCCTTTTCGGCGGCCTTTTGCAGCTCTTCTTCGGCCTTTTTCATGGATTCGCCGAGGGCTATGGACTGGGCTCCGACAGCTTGTAGTCCCGCCGCCTCGAGTTCCGTGAGCGAGGCGCGAAAGACCATTTCGACGCCGCCAAACTGTTGCACCACGCGCTTGATACGCGTGGGGCCGAGCGTCGGCGTCAACGAGAGGGCGAGCCATTCCTGTGTACGGGAGGAAATTGCGGGAGCAGCGACTGCCATGGTGACATCTCCAAAACGGAACTGCGGACTGTACACGGGTTTCGAGATGGAAGTCTGTGACATACGACCATCGGCGGCGCAGGTCGGGACGCGATAGCTTGCCAAGTTGCTGCATTCAAATTAAAAATGAGCAATACCGGAATTCTCATGTCCCTACGCATTTCTGCTATTTCGTTCCTGAATACCGCGCCGCTGATGTGGTCGTTCGAATACGAGGCGCGCCCTGAGTTTGGCCGCGAATTCGAGATCACCTACACCGTTCCCTCCGCCTGCGCGAAGGCGTTGCGGGAAGGGGCTGCCGACATCGGCATCATTCCGGCCATCACCTACGCGACCATTCCAGACCTCGCGGTGGTGGGCGATGTGGCCATTGCGTCGCTGAACTCCGTGCGCTCGATTTTGCTCATCAGCAAGGTTCCGCTGGAACAGGTGCGTACGGTTGCGGCCGATACCTCTTCGCGAACCTCGGTGGCGCTGACGCAGGTACTGCTGGCAAAGTGGTTCAATAACCGTCCGCAGATGGTACCGATGGCGCCCGAACTTGCGCCGATGCTGGCGGCTTGCGACGCTGCGCTCGTTATCGGCGACCCGGCTTTACAGATAGCAGTTCATGGCGTGCAGGCCATTGCTGGCATCACGTATCCTGTGTGTATCTACGACGTGGCCGAGCTGTGGCGCGAGAAGACGGGGAAACCGTTTGTCTTCGCCTTCTGGGCGATACGCAAGGGCGCGCTGTCGCAGGCCTCGCCGGGCTTGAAGATTGCCGAAGTATTCGACCGATCGCGCGACGCGGGAATTCGTCCCGAGAACATCGCGAAGATTGCCGACGTCTGGGCTTCACGGTTGGGAATCCCCCACAAAGATGTCTGTTCCTACCTGAGGGATAACATCCACTACCATCTGGATGCCGAGTGCATGGAAGGGCTAAAGCTTTTTTATAAGTACGCGGAAGAAGTTGGGGCCATCGAGCGGGCGCCTAAATTGGAGTTTCTTTAAGGGCAGAAGACAGACGCTGGACGCCGGGCGTCAGCTAGAGTCGGAAGCAAACCTATAAGAGCAGACGTCGGATGTCAGCTAGAACTGAAGCAAAAAACCAAGTGCAAAATTTAAGGGCCGACCTCTCCCCCGGTTTTCGCTTCTAAGCAGAGGAGATACTTCGTCCTATATGGTGATTTCGGCACTGGTTGGCCACAGCACGTGGAAGCTGGTACACAAGTTGGGGGCGTTCGCCTTCATTCCCTTGGGGCTGCTGGACAATTCCGTCATTCCGCTACCCGGCAGCATGGACGCGCTGCTCGTGGTTCTGGTCGCCAATCGAGCGGACATCTGGTGGTTCTATGTCATCATGGCGACCGTTGGCTCGGTCGTCGGCGGCTATGTGACCTATCACCTGGCTCGAAAGGGCGGCAAAGACGCGCTGGAAAAGAAGCTAAAGCCCGAGAAGGCCAAACGCGTTTATCGCATCTTTGAGAAGTACGGATTCTGGTCGGTCTTTGTAGGGGCCATCTCGCCGCCGCCGGTACCTATCGTTCCCTTTCTGGCAACGGCGGGCGCCATGCAGTACTCGCGCCACAAGTTTGTGATTGCGTTAAGTTCAGGTCGATTGCTGCGGTTTACCCTGGTGGGCTGGCTTGCCGCACACTACGGGAAGCACATTTTCGGGTTCCTTACCAAGTACTACAAGCCTGCCGTCTGGACGCTGACGGCACTGGCGGTGGTCGGCGGGATAGTCGCCCTGGGCCTCTATTTGCGGCATCGGAAGCGGAAGCGTCAAGAACGGTCAGCAAGGATTCCCGAACAGAACGCCGCCTGAATCTGGCATCATAGTTTTTGCATAACTCTGGCCCAGGTTGTCCAAATACCCACAGGAGACAGACTCATGAAACTGAAGAAACTAATGCTGGCCATGTTGCTTGCCATCGCGGTTGCAATTATTCCGGCGGCAGCGCAAGACACCGGACACAACGATACCAACGCTAAAACCAAGAAGGCCGTGAAGAAGGCCGGAAGCGAAGTAAAAGAAGGTGCGGCCAAGGCAGAGGACAAGACCGAAGCGGCGGCGAAGAAGGTCGCGGGCAAGAGTGATGCCGACAAACTGGACATCAACACGGCAACGAAAGAGCAGTTGGAGGCGCTCCCCGGCATAGGCCCCGCCTATTCGCAGAAGATCATCGACGGCCGTCCGTACGCAATGAAGAGCGACCTGACGAAACGAAAGATCGTGCCGCAAGCGACCTACGATGGCGTGAAAGACGAGATCATCGCCAAGGGTGGGAAGAAGACATCTGCTGCAAAGACCGAAACCACCAAGAAGGAAACCAAGGCTACGACGACCAAGAATAAGTAGCTTCAGCAGTGGATTCCACGAGGGCAGCCCAAGCGGCTGCCCTTGCCTCTTCAGGCCGCGAAGTTCCCGCCACTGGCCCGTGCTGGGGTAAA
The DNA here is from genome assembly GCA_038236965.1 of Terriglobales bacterium. Classification (GTDB taxonomy): domain Bacteria; phylum Acidobacteriota; class Terriglobia; order Terriglobales; family Acidobacteriaceae; genus JBBRZF01. Next base: position 26,231 of record JBBRZF010000008.1, read on the forward strand.
ATCTAAATACGCCTTATGTCACTTACCAAAGCTCAAGCGCTGGAAATGTTTCGCTCCGACGATCTCATCGGCATCGGCATGGAAGCTGACGCCGAACGCCGGAAGCATCACCCCGACGGCATCGTCAGCTACATCATCGATCGCAATATCAACTACACGAATCTGTGTACGGAGTACTGCACCTTTTGCGCTTTCTATGCGCCGGTCAATGGGCCGGGGCGTTCGAAGGGCTACGTGCTGGATTTCGAGACCATTTACGAGAAGATACGCGAGACGGTGGAGATGGGCGGCACCGGCGTGTTGATGCAAGGCGGCATCAATCCCGACCTGAAGATCGAGTGGTTCGAATCTCTCTTCAGCGGCATCAAGCAACGCTTCCCGCAGATCCATTTGCATTGTCTTACTTCGTCAGAAGTATTGGGTATCGCCGAGTTCAGCAACATCACGGTAGAAGAGACCATCAAGCGTTTGCGCGATGCAGGCCTTGACTCGATTCCTGGTGGCGGCGCGGAAATCCTCGATGACGAAGTGCGCGCCAAGATCGCGCGACTCAAGTGCATGACCGAAGATTGGCTGGGCGTGCATCGCACGGCCCACAGACTGGGCATGAGGACCACGGCCACCATGATGTTCGGCGTGGGAGAAACGCTGGAGCAGCGCGTCAATCATTTCCAGCACATCTACGAATTGCAGGAAGAGACGGGCGGATTCACGGCGTTCATCCCGTGGTCATTCCAGCCGGGCAATACCGCATTGGGCGGGCGTGGATGGGAGGAAGCGACGGCGGTCGAGTACCTGAAGACGCTGGCTATCTCGCGCATCTACCTTTCAAACTTCCTGAATGTGCAGTCGAGCTGGGTGACGCAGGGATTGAAAGTCTGCCAGATGGGATTGCATTTCGGCGGCAACGACGTCGGTTCCGTGATGCTGGAAGAAAACGTGGTCAAGGCCGCGGGCACTTCGAACTGCACGACCGAGGAAGAACTGCGGCATATCATCCGTGACGCCGGATTCCGTCCGGTGCAGAGAGATACGCTGTATATGAAATACTTTGTGAACTAGGTCGGCTTGGGCGCGGCTTTAGCGTCTACCTGGGCGCCAGGGCTAAAGCCCTTCTTTACTCCAGCTATTCGCCGGGCTAAAGCCCGGCGCTTCCACCAAATTCAACAGCAAGAGCGCTATTCCCCGGGCTAAAGCCCGGCGCTTCCACCGGATCAAGAACCAAATGTTCGCTGACGTCGCCGGGGCTCAAGCTTCGCGAACGTCGCCGGGGCTAAACCCCTTCCCCGGTTTTCATTTTTTCATTAAAGCTGCGTGTCTTTAAGTTGCTTATTTTCAATATTTCACAAGGGAGTTGTTCGCAAAAATATTGATACACAACGAGTTACATATCAAAATTTAGAAACCAAAGAACTTAGCTATTCAGCTATTGAGTTATTTAGTCATTGAGTCATTTGAACCCGGGCGGTATACCAAAGGCCGCGGTGATGAGGCGCGGCCTTGTTTTGGTCTCTGTATCTAGTATGACAGATTGGAGGGGGTCAACTGGACATCGATGGCGGGAATTTATTTGGTTTGTTTTGTGCTGGATAGAGGATTTTGGAGGTCGCAGGGGCTGTAAGGGTTGGCCACCGATTTCACTCTTGGGCGGGAGCCTCTTGACGAAAAAGCAGCCTGACTTTATGCTGCAGTGCAGCAATCGGTGATCGAAAGGTCCGAAGAACTGATTGCAACGCCCCCGGAGATGATATGACCAAGAGGCTTCCTCTCCATCCTGCCGATCTGATTGGGTTCAGCCGACTGGCGAATGATGCCACGGCGGGAGTAACTGACGTTGTGGAAGCTGTCCACCGCAAGGTTGCATCGACGACTGGACGGCCGGGGCGGCAGCCAGCAACAGGGATGACCGCGGGCATTACCGCGCTGGTCTACAAGAGCATCCGCGGGGTGACCGGGCTGATCGATAGCGGCTTGAAATTGGCGCCGCTGCCGCCTCCTGCAAAGGGGAGCAGGGTGTCACTGCGACGCGAGGCCGTAGTGGCAGCGTTGAACGGCGTGCTCGGGGACTACCTGATCAGGACGAACAATCCGCTGGCCATTTCGATGTCTTTGCGCAGTCAGGGTCGCACGATTGAAATCGAGAGGCAAGCACTACAGGCGACCCTGGGAAGGCCAACGGGCAAGGTGCTCCTGCTGGCACACGGTCTCTGTCTTGGCGATCTGCAATGGAAGCGGAAGGGACACGACCACGGAGCGGCACTGGGCTACACGACGGTTTATCTGCACTACAACAGCGGTTTGCACGTATCTGAACACGGTCGCCTGCTGGCGGAGTTGGTGGAGACGCTTCTTGAACAGTGGCCGGCAGAGGTAGAGGAACTTTCGATCATCGGCCACAGCATGGGAGGCCTGGTGTCGCGCAGCGCTCACTACTATGGTGAGGCCGCAGGCTACCGCTGGCCTCGGCATCTGCGCAGACTCTTGTTCCTGGGAACGCCCCACCACGGCGCGCCTTTGGAGCGGCTGGGGAATTGGGTGGACACCAGCCTGGAAATCAGCCTCTATACGGCCCCATTCGCACGCCTGGGAAAGATACGCAGCGCCGGCATCACGGATATGCGGCATGGCAACTTGCTGGACGAGGACTGGAAAGGAGGCGACCGTTTCGCGTCGGCGGGAGATGTCCGCAGTCCGTTGCCTTCGCCTGCGGGAGTGGAGGTTCTACGCCATCGCCGCCACTAAGCGAAAGGCAACTGGCAATCCCAACCTCGACTTGTTAGGAGATGGACTGGTACCGGTGAACAGCGCGTTGGGGCATCATGTGAAACCGGAAATGCGCTTGGGACTTAGTGAGTCCCACGAATGGATCGGATATGGGATGAGCCATTGGGATCTGCTCAGTCATCCCGCAGTTTATGCGCGCATTCGAGGCTGGTTCGAAATCGCGTGATTACCAACGTAAGTTGCGTCGGCAAGTGCGCGATGCGAATCTTCCACGAACATGACAACGAAGCTGATTGCACCACCTTGTTTTGAAGAGCGGTTGCGGGAGTTCTTCTTGCAGAGCGCCTTCGAGAGCTGCCGTCTTCTTGGGTACGATTTACTGAACGACGATGCCCGGCGGGAGATGTACGCATTCACCGATGAGTGCATGGGCGCGCTGAAGGAATTGAAGTTCGTCGAACTGCGACACACCCCGAAGTTCGGACCTCGCGAGCAGGATTTTGCGGAATGTAGTCCGCTGGTATCGAAGTGATCGGGTGAATTGTCTCCGTCGTGCCCTGGGGCCGGGACGAAATTGGTAATTGGGTGATTTGTAAGTTGGTGATTGAAAGTCAAAGACATTGGTAAGTGGGTAATCTGTAAGTTGGTGATTGAAACGTCAAAGTCGAAAGGCTTTGCAAGGTCATTCATCACCCAATTACCAATTACCCAATTACAATTTACCCATTTACTAAATTACCTTACAATCGTTCGCTGTAGATCCGTTCACGAAAATTCAGGAGACGCGCTCTGTTCGCATTCTTCATTCATTCTGCGATTCTGTTGCAACCGCGACAGGGCGCGCTGGGAAAATTCGTTGCGAGGCTGACGGATAGAAGTTTCCAGGGCCTGTACCACGTCAACGCCTTCGATCTGGCGCTGCTGATTCCGTACTTCATCGTCCTCATCATCCTCGCTGCCTACGGATTCCATCGCTACCAGCTTGTCTGGATGTATTACCGCCACAAGAAAAACAAGATCACGGCGCCGGAATCGCATTTCGACGAACTGCCGAATGTGATGATCCAACTGCCAATCTTCAATGAGCAGTTCGTGGTGGACCGCCTGGTGGACGCGATATGCAAGATCGAATATCCGCGCGAAAAACTTTTGATACAGGTGCTGGACGATTCGACGGACGAGACGGTTGCGGTGGCGAGCGAAGTAGTGGCGCGTTACGCGGCGATGGGGCATCCGGTGGAGTACATCCATCGCACGGACCGGTACGGGTACAAAGCGGGCGCGCTCGATAACGGATTAAAGGTATCGCCAGAACCTGAGTTTATCGCCATCTTCGACGCGGACTTTACGCCGCCGACGGATTGGCTGATGAAGGTGATCCATCACTTTGCCACTCCGAACATCGGGATGGTGCAGACGCGCTGGACGCACTTGAACAGAAATTATTCCTTCCTGACGGAAGTGGAAGCGATCCTGCTGGATGGACATTTTGTACTGGAACACGGCGGACGTTCGCGGGCGGGCGTGTTCTTCAATTTTAACGGTACGGCTGGAATGTGGCGTCGGCAGGCGATTGACGACGCGGGCGGCTGGGAACACGACACGCTGACGGAAGACACCGACCTCAGCTATCGCGCGCAGTTGAAGGGCTGGCAATTCCGCTATCTGCAGGATGTGGAGTGTCCGGCAGAGCTGCCGATCGAGATGACGGCGTTCAAGACGCAGCAGGCGCGCTGGGCGAAAGGGCTGATCCAGTGCGCGATCAAGGACCTGCCGAAGGTGCTGAACGCGGAGGTCTCGAAGCGGGAGAAGATCGAGGCGTGGTATCACCTGACAGCAAACTTGAGCTATCCGCTGATGATCGTGCTGTCGGTGCTGTTGATGCCGGCGATGATCATCCGCTTCTACCAGGGCTGGTTCCAGATGCTGTATATCGACATCCCGCTGTTCATGGCGTCGACGTTCTCGATCTCGAGCTTTTACCTGGTATCGCAAAAAGAACTGTTTCCGGGCAAGTGGTACAGGACGTTCCTGTATCTGCCATTCCTGATGTCGCTGGGAATCGGGCTGACGATCACGAATTCCAAGGCCGTGATTGAGGCGTTGCTGGGGCATCAGACGGCGTTTGCGAGGACTCCGAAATACAGTGTGCAGGGCAAGGGCGAGAAGTCGGCAGCGGCGAAAAAGTATCGCAAGCGGCTGGGCATCGTTCCGTGGATAGAGCTCGGCATTGGGTGCTATTTTGCGGCGGCGTGTTGGTACGCAATCACGAATGAGAACTACATCACGGTTCCCTTCCTGCTGCTGTTCGTGATCGGATACTGGTACACGGGAATGATGTCGCTGCTGCAGGGGCGCTTCGATTCGCTACTGGGGCGCGGTTCGGAAAATAATGAAGAACACGTAAAACCGTTCCCGGTCGGGGTCTGAACCGGTGCAAGCTGGTGCGGTATTCGGGCCCATGCACCCCCTTGCAGGTGCCCGATTTTCGAGGTGCGCGATGCGCAAATTCCTTACTTCCTCGTTGATCGTGCTGCTGATCGTTGCAGCCCTGCTCTTGGCCTGGTGGAAGAGTCCTCTGCACCAGGTACGAACCCTGACAACCTCGGTAATTATCTATGCGCCGCCGGACCGTGTCTGGCAGGTCTTGACCGACTTCCATTCGTACCCGCAATGGAATCCATTCATCAAGCAGGCTACTGGCACCCCGCGCACGGGCGAGCGTCTGGAGCTGACGATGCAACTGGGCGATTCGACGATGAACTTCCGGCCCAAGGTCCTGGATGCTGAACTGGAACACGAACTACGCTGGCGCGGGCAGTTCGTGCTGCCGGGCTTGATGGACGGCGAGCACAGTTTTGTCCTGGAGCGCGAGGGCAACAACACGAGATTGACGCAGAGCGAGAGCTTTGACGGGTTGCTGGTGGTTCCGATGTGGAGGTCGATGGCTCCGGCGACGCTGGAAGGCTTTCGCCAGATGAACCAGGCGATGAAGGAGCGGGCAGAGACCCGCTGAAGAATCGTAAGGTGTTGCGATAGTGTTTCGATTCAGGAACTTAGGTTAAGTGTGCCCTTGGTCATCACTGAAAAGACGTGGGTTTCTGGCGGGCATTTGGTATTCTAGATTGCTGTGATCATCAAACTGCTGTTTGTCGTCCTGATGCTGAGTACGGTGGCGGTGTTGGGAGTGGCCGTCGCGCTGTACGTCAGGGTGAAGCGACAAATGAAAACTCCAGACGAAGGTCACCATCGCGCTATGGATGGGGACAAGTAAAAACGTACCTAGCCGTAAGGCGAAGTCAGACGAAAATCATCTCGGCGTCATACAGGAAGTGTCCTATGGCCAAAGCTGCAACTTATCCGACTATTTCCGCCGACCGCTCGCAGAGCATCGCGAAGCAGGTCGCCATCGTGATCGGCGCAAGCCTGTTCATCGCTGCTTGCGCGCGGGTCAGTGTTCCCCTGCCGTTCACCCCGGTTTATCTCACGCTTGCGAATTTTGCGGTATTGGCCGTAGGCATCACGCTGGGAGCGAAGCGCGGATTTGCCGCAGCGGCGCTGTACCTGGCACAGGGAGCGATGGGACTTCCCGTCTTCGCTATGGGCGGCGGTCTTATGCACATGGCCGGTCCAACCGGCGGATACCTGCTGGCTTATCCGGCGGTTGCCTTAGTCGCCGGTGCCATTGCGGCGCGAAAACAGGACTCGTTTTCGGTAAAACTGCTGGCCTCGCTGGTGGCAGAAGTATTGCTGTTTGCGTGCGGCATCAGCTGGCTGATCGCCGTGTGGCATGTTCCGGCGGCGCAAGCCGTAGCCTTCGGTCTGTATCCCTTCATTTTTGGCGAAATCGCCAAGATGATGGGCGCGGCCGGATTGGGACAGAAGTTCACCGCGCGCCTGAAGTAGCAACGTGCGAAAAATTGGAGCAGCCATTGACCCGGCTGCTCCTCTGATTCGTTGATTGCCCAATCATTCATTGCACTCGTCGCAGGCTAGTTTTCGCGATCGACGCCAACCGTCTGTAGCCTGGCACAACTTCCAGTGGCGCAGAATAAAGCAAAGGGAATATGAGTAGTTCTGTGAAAGAGATCAAGGTTGCACACAGTCCGGATTCGGACGACGCGTTCATGTTTTACGGTCTGGCCACGAACAAGATCCGCGTGCCGGGACTGAAGTTTACGCACGTGCTGTGCGACATCGAGACCCTGAATCGGCAGGCGATAGAAGGCGAAGGCGTGTACGACGTCACCGCCATCTCGTTCCATGCGTATCCGTATCTTCAGGACAAGTACGCGCTGATGCCGAGCGGCGGCAGCGTGGGCGAAGGCTACGGTCCCATGATCGTTTCGCCGAAGCCGTACACGATAGAAGAGATCAAGAAGGTGAAGATCGCGATACCGGGCACGCTGACGACGGCCTATCTTGCGCTGAAGCTGTTTGCGCCGGAGATCGAAACGGAAGTCGTTCCCTTCGACCAGATCATTCCGCAAGTATTGGAAGGCAAATACGAGGCGGGACTGATCATCCACGAAGGCCAGTTGACGTATTCCAAGGCGGGCTTGAACCGAGTGCTGGACATGGGCAAATGGTGGCGTGACCTGACGGGTCTGCCGCTGCCGCTGGGCGGAAACGCTATCCGCCGCTCGCTTGGAGCGGAGACGATGTCGAAGGTTTGCACGGCGTTGCGCGACAGCATACAGTACGCGCTCGACCATCGCGAACAGGCATTGCAATATGCCATGCAGTTCGCGCGCGACCTGGACACGCAGCTTGCCGACAAGTTCGTTGGCATGTACGTGAACGACCGCACGCTGGACTACGGCGCTGACGGACGCGAAGCGGTGGCCAAGCTGCTGGAGATGGGCTACGAAAAGGGAGTGATCCCGAACAAGGCCAACATCGAATGGGTGGAATACGCCAGCATACAAACGGTACAACCGTAGTTGCCAGTTGTCGGTTGCCAGTTGCCAGTTGAAAGGCAAACGCAAAAGACAAAGAAAGTTGCAAAGACAAAATGCGCTCCTCGCGGAGCGCATTTTTTATGCTGCAAGATTTTTATTGTGCGGACGAATAGTACTTGCCGATGATGACGCCGATCTCGACGGCCGCGTCGGGGTCGAGTTGCTCGAACTCGAAGCCCGGGCCTTCCGGTGCGCGGTAGCGAGCGACGGCATGAACCTCGCGGCGGATACCTTCGGAATCATCCACTAGAAAGAGCGCGTGTTTCGAGCCAGCAACGAATTCCTCAGCGGTGACGACCAGCATTCCGCCGCGCCCTAGTATGGTCACCTGACCGAAACGTTTGCCCTCGCTGGTTTCGGCAAACACTTTAGCCGCCTTGGGCAACATGATGCGTTCGAACTTTCGCCGTTCATCCATAAGAGATCCCTCACTGCACAGAGTCCGGGAACGAGGTTACCGGGTAGATATCGATCGGCACAACACGAATCGACGGAGAGCTGAATCAAGCTTGGCAGGCATTTTGTCATACTTTGCGAACCATTGCGGGAATCAGCAAGCTTGGGCTCCGAAACAGGGTTCGATTTTACGCTATAAGGCGCACGCTTCTACACCACGGAATAGAAAACCTCTTGTATTCTGGAAGCGGATGGCAACCACAGACAATCTGATTTCCCAGACGCTGCTGATCGACGCCGACGATACGCTCTGGGAGAACAATATCTACTTTGAGCGCGCGATCGCGACTTTCATTTCGTTTCTGGAGCACAAGGAACTCTCACCAGCAGAAGTGCGCGGAGTGCTGAACGAGGTGGAACGCGGCAACATCGTGAAGCACGGATACGGGTTGCATTCGTTCGCGCACGCACTGGTGGATACCTTCGAGCAACTCTCGGTGGAACCGATAACGCCCGCGCTGCACAAGACCATCCACAGCTTTGCCCATGCCATTGCGGAGCATCCGGTGGAGTTCATCGCCGGGGTGGAAGAGACACTCACCTACCTACAGTCGCGCCACAACCTGATCATCATGACCAAGGGAAACATCACCGAGCAGAGCGGAAAGATCGAACGCTCGGGCCTGAACCGTTTTTTTACAGCGGTGGAGATCGTCGCGGAGAAAGATGTTGCGACCTACGAGTCGATCATCGGGAAGTATGAGTTGAATCGCGAGACGACGTGGATGGTGGGCAACAGCCCGAAGTCGGACATCAACCCATCGCTGGCGGCGGGGATCAATGCAGTGTTCGTGCCGCATGACAACACCTGGATACTGGAACACGAAGAAGTCGCCGCCGCGCCCCGCGGCAGAATCCTGTTGCAGGTGGAACGCTTCAGCGACTTAAGAAATACTTTCTAGCTTCTTCTGAAGACTTATCCAAGAACGCGCGGGAACTTCGCCGAATCGTTTTGGAATCCCGGGAAGACCGTGTTCAGTTCGCGATTGCCGAGATGCCGGGCAACGGCTTCGCCGAGCACTCGACGGAAATCCGTGGTGAGCGCGAGATCGCGTCCTTCATAAAGCTGCGAACTGTCGAGTCCGGGCCACTGTCCGTAAACGTTTCCGCCGCGCACGGGACCGCCGAGAACGAGCATGGCATTGGCGTGTCCGTGGTCGGTGCCGCGGTTTCCATTTTCGCGCGCGGTGCGTCCGAACTCGCTCATGGTAACGATGACGGTATCCTCAGCAAGATCGCCGAGGTCGATCCAGAAGGCGGAGATGGATTGCGCGAACTCGCGCAGGACGTTGGCGAGTTGCGGCGCTTCGTTGGTGTGATGGTCCCATCCGCCGATATCCGTGAATGCGACCTGCACGCCGAGATCGGCTTTGATGAGCTGAGCGGTCTCTCGCATGGCGTCGCCGAATTTTCCGCGCGGATAATTTGCGCCGGGCGCAGTACGATACTGCTGCGGATTCGCGGAACGCAGCATCTTCACGGCGTCAAAAGTTTCCTGTCCGGCGTGCATGACGGAATCGACGCTCTTGTCGTACATGGCTTCGAAGGTATTGGAGAGAGGCTGGGCGGCGGCATTGCGTCCGCCTACGCCGAAGTCGTTGAGGTTGCTGATGGCGACGGCAGGCGCGGACCCGGCGAGCATGCGCGGCAGAGATGAGCCGAGCGCGATGGCGCGGAACGGAGCCTTGGCGGCGTCCTCTTTCGCAGTGTGGATGGCGCGATTGAGCCAGCCATCTTCGGTGCTCTTCATGCCGGGCGTTCCACTCTCCATGAAATCCTGCGCGTCGAAATGAGAACGCGTGGGATCGGGCGAACCAGCGGCATGGACGATGGCCATGTGCTTTGCATCCCAGATGGGTTTCAGCGAGGCCATGGAAGGATGCAGGCCGAAGAGTCCGTCGAGATCGACGACGTCTTTGCGGGGAATGGCGATGCTGGGACGCATGCTGTAATAAGCGCTCTCGCCGTGAGGGATGATGATGTTGAGTCCGTCGGCAGCGCCCCGCTGAAAGACGACGACAAGACGCTTGCCTCGCGAACCGGCTTCGGCACCGGAGGCCGCACGCGTGAGGAAGGCCGGAAGCACGGCGGTTCCAACCGCGGCCAACGCACCATTACGAACGAAAACTCTGCGAGTGATGGACATCGTTATCTCCGCTGGAATTCCGGCGAGCCGAGGATCAATCCTGCGAGCACACCCGCACTGGTAGGGCCGTCAGAGACGGTGGCGATACCGCCTGTAAGTTGCGGGTCGTGCAATTGCTTTTGTATGGTGTCGTGCGTCTGGCGCGAGACATCGCCGCCGAGCAGCGACTGTTCGAGCATAGCTTGAGCGGCATCTGCCTGCGCACGGTCGTCGGGGACGAGTCTCCCGGTGTCCACTTTCAAGCCCGGCAGGCGTCCGGCGCCGAGCGCAAGCGCGAAGTTCATGCGGCTGAGAAGCGCGGCGGAGTTGACCCAGGTCTCGGCCTTCATGCTGTAACCGGTGGGCGGCTGCGCTCCGTAAAGCGGCATGCCCATCTTGTTGAGAGTCTGCACGACAGGACCGGCGGCTTGCATGTCTGCTCCGGTTGCGCGAAGAGCGGAGACGACAAACTCAAAAGGCGTCTTCACTTTTGCGCGATAAGTGTCTTTCGCCCAGAACTCCTGCGAGCGGAAGAGGGTGCGCAATACTTCGCGAATATCGCCATCGGTGCGCTGAAAAGTTTCTGCCATGCGATCGACGAGAGCGTCGGGCGGGTTGTCGCTGACGAAACGCATCGCCAGTTTGCGCGAGATGAACTTAGCAGTTGCGGGATTCTGCGCGAGCATCTCGAGGGCTTTTACGCCTTCCTTCTCGCCATCGTCTTTGAACTTGCGCCCGAGTACGACCTTGTCTCCGGGCTCATGCATGCGAGCATTGAAATCGAAACCGTCCGCACCCTCGCGCGGTTTGCGTATCGACCATCCGGTGAGCACACGCGCAAGTTCGGTGACATCCTTCTGCGTGTAACCGCCGTTGACGCCGAGGGTGTGCAGCTCCATGACTTCGCGCGCGTAGTTTTCGTTGAGACCCTTGGGCGCGTTCTTGCGGATCTGCTTGAACTGCTCTTTGTTGTCGATGGCGGCTGCGCGCTGGCGTTGACGCGCATTGCCGCGTTGCGCAAATTGCAGCTGTCGCCCGCCGGGACCGTACTGCGCGAACTCGCTGTTGGGACCGACACTTTGCCAGTTATCAAGATAGAAGAGCATCGCGGGACCTTTGGCGGTGGCGATGAGCAGGTCCCTGAATTTGCCGAGCGCGTTGGGACGAATGACATCGCGCTCATAGGCGTTGATCATGTAGCGGTCTGGACCCTTGCCGATGAAAACGTTGAAGTGATTGAACCAGAAATCTGCCATCACTTCCTGCAACTGGCGCTCGCTGTACACGGCGCGCAAAAGTTTTGCCTGCATCAGTTCGCCGACTACGACGCCTTGCGGGGTGAACATGGCGACGAGAGTTTCCTTTTGCTGCGGCGACATACCGTCAACGAGGGACAAGCGTTCGAGCTGCGAGAGAGCGCGCACGAATGTATCGCGTTGTTCGGCAGGCATGGCGAGGATAGCCTTCATGCGTGCGTCAGGTGCGAGTTGCTGCATGCGGTCGGCTAGTTCACTGGCCTGCTGACGCTGGGTGCGTCGCTCCTGGCGCTGGGCGGGCGTGATGTCATCGTCCTGCATATCGCCAGCGTTTTCCGGCTGCTGGGCCGCGTTGTTATTGTCCTTGTCCTGCTTGTTTTGCTGGCGGAACCTGTAACGCTCAAGGGCGGCTTCGTAGACGGCGCGCTTTTCGGGATCGCGAGGAAGGTCGCGCTTCCCTTCGGCTACAGCTTTCAGAAGTTGCGGCGGCGGAAAATTCTCCACCAGTTCCCGTGTGCTCATCTTCAATGTGCGCAGGGGAGCGAGACGCGCTTCGACTTCGCGCTCCTCGATGCGCTGAGGATTGAGTTGCTGCTCAAACCATTTATCCACGCCCATGGCGGCAACGCGGTCGCCGTCTCCGGGACGGGGGCCAAAGGCGAAACGATTAAGCACCTGTTGTGCGCGCTGATGTTCGTCCATCTGCGATGCGACTTCCTGTTTTGCGTCTTTATGTTTCTTGTCGCGCGCGAAGAGGACTCCGCAAGTGATGGTCAACGAAGTGGCGACAGCGAGAACAGCGGCAGTGCGAATGAGTTTCACAGAGTCTCCCCAAAACGGCGGGCCGGAAGAACTGTAGGTTAAGAACCCTGAATCCGGGAAAAGTTGCTCGAAGTTGAAATGAAAGCCGGGGAGAGCGGAGCTACGCCGAGTAGACGCGTCCCTTATTAATACGGTGGAGGAGGGCGGAAGCAATTTGGTCAATGTCGGTGGGGCCGAGATCGCAACGAATGTGCTCGTCGAGGAACTTTGTTTTCTCCTGCTTTGCGCGGGCCCATTTTCCGGGCAGCGAAGACACGGCGGCTGCTACGGTATCGCGGCGGATCTGCACGAGGAGTCCCTGAACGGCAACGGGATCCAGCTTGGTCGGAGTAAGCTGCACAATCTCGTTGAGGGTTTCTCCCATGCTGAGCGACGAACGGTAGGGACGGTCGCTGGTCATGGCGTCGAAAGTGTCTGCTACACCGACGATGCGGGCGTGGATCGGGAGCTCTTCGTCACGGAGGCGGTCGGGGTATCCGGTGCCGTCGTTGCGTTCGTGATGAGAGCGCACCACCTCGGGAATCTTCGGCCATGGAAACTGGATGCCTTGCACGATCTGGTGGCCAGCGGTGGTGTGGTCGGCCATCTCGCGAAACTCGCGTTCGTCGAGCGCGCCCTGCTTTGCAAAAAGATGCTTATCGACGGAGACCTTGCCGATGTCGTGCAGATATCCGGCAGCGCGGAGGCCAGCGACTTCATCGCTCTCCATGCCCATTGCCTCGGCGATACCGGCGGCATAGCGACCGACGCGCAGAGAATGTCCATGGATGTTCACGTGTTTGAAGTCTATGGCGGCGGCGAAGGCCTCGAGCGTGTGATCGTAGAAGTTGTGGATGGTGGCCATCAGCTTGAGGTTTTCGCCGACACGCTGGGCGAGAGACTCGCTGAGATTCTGATTGTGCACGTGTAACGACGCGAAGTGCGAGAGCAGGCCAAGCGTGTGCAGCTCTTCTTCGCCATAGTCAGCGCCGTTCTCGCGCTGGCCGAGGGCGACCATGCCTACCAGTTTCGAGGCCACGCGAAGAGGAGCGATGCAGCGGAACAACTGGGGCGCCATGTTTCCGTTGGAGGTAAGAAAATCTGCCCAATTCTCAGAGGTGATGCAGCGAGGAGCGGTAGTCCGGGCAAGTGTGTGAACGTGTTTCGGCAACAGCGGGATGACTGCGGGTTGAGGAAAGGAGGCGAATCCGCGGTCCGCGACGGAAGCGAGCATCGCGGGTCTCTCGGTAAAACGAAAGAGTGCGCCTTCTCGAGCGTCGAGTGCGTCCATGAGAGAGGCGAGCATCAGCGGAGCGGTTTCAGAGAAATCGCGCTCAGCTGTCATCACCGGACCCAAGTCGCTCAAGGCCTCGAAGGTGAGA
>JBBRZF010000009.1:0-39080 GCA_038236965.1 Terriglobales bacterium
CGACGGGACCGGAGTTGCCACCAAGGTTCAACACGAGGCCGCCCTGAATGCGGGTGCCATCTAGACGTGCCGTGGGCAAATTGGCACCTTTCAGCTTGTAGGTGGTGTAAATGTAGTCGGCTTGAATGACGCGCCAGGAGATGTAGTGAGCAAGCTTCACATCCATACCGCCGCCAGCAGCGAGCGCAAAGGGAGTGTAGGTCGGCAGGCCGCCGGGCGAGAGACGCGCGACGCCGAACAGGAGTTCGCCGAACGGAACGAAGTGGTCGCTGTGCAGTTTGATCTGCGGTCCGGCCATGACGGTGCCGATGTTGATGTCTTTGCGATAGTGACCGCTGGTGTCAATGGCTAGCGCGAAAAAGCGATTGATGTTGAAAGAGGTAGCAACGCCAAATCCCTTGTTGATGGAAGGGATCTTGCCGCCGGTGGGAATTCTTCCACCAGGGTTGTACCAGGAATAGCCAGCGAAGATATCGACCTTCGACTGGGTATCGTCCTGCGCCAAAGCGGCTGTCGGAACAAGAGCCATGAACAGTGTAAGAGCAACAATCACGGCGAGTACTCGACCGAGGTAGACATCGAAACGGTGCGACATGCGGAATCCTCCGGAACTCTAGCAGTACGGAAATTACAGCAGTTGGAAACGGATAGACGGGGCCGAGACGGCGAAAAAAAGAAACTCCGACCGTGCGGAAAAATTGTACCGCAACAAGGCCGGAGTTCAAATGTATTTATATGTATCGGTTTACTGAGGAGTCAACTTAAGCACTAATCGGGTTCCGCTTTCCAACCGGACATTGGAACTGTTCGAGCTAAGTATGGATGCCTGTCCGGTTGCGGAAGTCGTGGCCGCGAGTTGAACATCCTTCATGCCCATGACTCCCTGCGAATTCGCGTTGAGGGATGCGCCTGCGTCGCCAGAACCAGGCGGAGCAGATGCTGTGTCTGCCCCGGCGTTGCTGCCGACATTTCCCGCTGCGCCGGTATCGCGCGCATTGGGATTGCTGTTGGTATCTCCGGCAGCGCCGCTTGCACCGGCCGTGGAAGGCGTTCCCGGGCCAGAGGCGGACGGCATTCCGTTGTCAGATGCCAGCGAAGCGAACGGCTGCGGTGCCGCCACCGCCTGGATGATGGCATGGAACGGCAACTCCTTGTCCTTTGCCTGTAGTTTGTCGAACGCGATGCCGAGGACAGACTTGTCCTGACCTTTCCCCCGCGCCTGCGCCTGGGTGATGTGTCCGATGATCTTGGAATTCTTAGGAATGACGGTGCCGTCTGCCGACTTCAACTCCATCAGAGTCTTGGCCACGACTTCATCCCCTTCCTTCACTTTCTTTGCGTCCACGGTTTTTGTCAGCACCGCGCCGATGACAGGCGCACTGGCGTTACTGGCGGGCGATGCCGTCTGCGGGCTTTCCGATTGCGAAGGCGCGGGTGTGGCTGAGGGCGGGGCGGATGTCTGCGCTGCGGCAAAAGTTCCGAGGGCAATGATGAGGGCAAGGGTTGATGAGGTTTTCATACCACTCTCCTGTTGGCGACCCAGTGGATGTCCCCGGTCGTCAGCACAATCGAATGCCGTCGATATTCGGGTCTGGTTTTCTCCGTATGTGATGCCGCGAAAGAACTTAGGAGTGGGCTCGCGGGGCGGGCATTTAGAATAGGGATACCATGAAAAAAATTCATTGCGCAAAAGTTACATAGCGGGTTCAACGCCGCATCTCACCTTATTGAACCACTGGGCCCCCAACGATCCCTGGCGATGCCCGAAATGGCGCTCCCAGCCTGCCAAAGGAAAGAACACTGATATGGCCATCGAAAAAGTATTGATCGTGGAAGACGAAGAGAACGAGCGCACAGGGCTTGCCGAACTGGTGGCGGCGTGGGGCTATCGCACGGAAACAGCGCGCGACGGGCAAGAAGGGCTGGAAAAGGTCACGGAGTGGAATCCTGGAATCGTGATCACCGACCTGAAGATGCCACGAATGGATGGAATGGAGTTGCTGGAGAACATCGCCAAGCAGCCGGAAGAGATGGCCGTCATTCTGTTGACCGCGCAGGGCAGCATCGATGCAGCGGTCTCCGCCATGAAGCTGGGCGCCTACGACTTCATCGAAAAGCCGGTGAACCCTACCCGGCTGCGCAATATCCTGCAGAACGCTTCTCGCCAGCGCGGCACGGAGCGCGAGTTGGAAGCGACGCGGCGCAAGTTGCGCGACACCGGACAGCTTGGTTCGCTCATCGGTTCGTCGCGAAAGATGCAGGAGGTCTTCCGCCTGATCGAACTGGTCGCGCCCAGCACGGCCAGCGTGTTGATCACCGGCGAAAGCGGGACCGGAAAAGAACTGGTCGCGCGCACGATACACGAACTGAGCCCGCGCAAGAACAAGCCCTTCGTCGCCATCAACTGCGCCGCCATCCCGGAGACGCTGATCGAGAGCGAGATATTCGGTCACGAAAAGGGCGCATTTACGGGCGCGCTTGAGCGCCGTACCGGATGCTTTGAGCTTGCCGAAGGCGGCACGCTCCTGCTGGACGAGATCGGCGAGATGCCGATAAACACGCAGGCGAAATTACTGCGCGTGCTGGAAGACCACAAGCTTCGGCGACTGGGAAGCAAGTCGGAGACGACCGTCGATGTCCGCGTACTCGCAGCAACCAATAAACTTCCCGAGGAAGCCGTAGCCAGCGGCCATTTGCGGAACGACCTCTATTACCGATTGAATGTGTTCAACATCAACATGCCTCCGCTCCGCGAACATAAAGAGGACTTGCCGGACCTGGTTCATTCGCTGGTGAAAGACATGAACGCGAAACATAATCGCGGTGTGCGCACGGTGACCGACCCGGTGTTGACGATGTTCCAGGGCTTTTCCTGGCCGGGCAATGTGCGCGAATTGCGCAATACGCTCGAACGCGCAGTGATCGTTTGCGACTCCACGGTCATCGAACCGCGCCACCTTCCGCCGGGATTCGGCAACGTCACGATGAGGCCTCCGGTGCAGGAATCGAACGCCGTGCGACTGACGGTGGGCACAACCGTGGAAGAAGCGGAAAGACTGCTCATCATCAAGACGCTGGAATCGACGCACAACAACAAGACCCGGGCGGCCGAGATACTGGGCATCAGCCTGAAGACCTTGCATAATAAGTTGAAAGAGTATGGCCAGCAGGCGAATGGCGCGGCAGACGCGGCCGTGAACCAGTGAGATTGAGTCATTAGGTTATTGAGTCATTAGGTTATTGAGTCATTGAGTCATTGAAGTCACGTACTCTTGCCTCTCGCTTTTTGCCTTTGATTTCAATGACCCAATGACTCAATGACTAAATCGCTCAATGGAACTAACTCATGGCGCGTATACGACTTAAAACCAAGTTGGTGGTAAGCATCAGTGCCATGGTGTTCGGGCTGGTGGCTGCCTTGTCGTGGATCTACGTATCGCAGATGGTGCGCCAACGCGTGGCCGAGTCGTACGATGGCGCAGACTTTGTAGCGCACCAGATATTGCACGGAGCGCGCCAAGCTCTGGAGATCGACCTCAGCAGTTCCAAAATCGATGTCAACGATCCGCAACAGGTCCATGACACCATCGATGAGGTCCTGCAATCGGACGCAGGTTTGAACGGGCTGCTGCAATCCATCGTCGGCTACTCGCCGACAATCTATGACGCGGCCATTGCCGATACGGCGGGAAAGGCCATGCTGCACACGGAAGCAGGCTCGCTGGACAAGTCGCTGCCCCGGCGCGAAGAACTCTCCAGTTTGCGCGATGGCGGTATTCTCGACCAGCTTTCCGTTGTCTACGGCACTCCGCGTGTCTACGAAGTGCGCATCCCGCTGCAACGAGGCGATGTTCCCTTCGGCGAAATACGCGTCGGTCTCTCGACGGTCTTCCTGAAGAACGAATTGCAGCCGCTGCTGAATCGTGCGTTGCTTTTTTCCGTGATCGCGATGCTGGTGTCACTGGCATTGGCGGGGGCGCTGATGACAGCGGCGCTGCGTCCGCTGGAAGCGATTGGACGACGGCTTGACCAGATGACGGCCGATGTGGGTCCGCAACCCGAAGCGGAATCGCCGCAGACCGACGAGTACGGTGTGGTGACCACCAAGATCGACCGCCTGGGCCGGCAGATACAGGATGTTAAGGAAGTGTTCTCCGCCTTGAAGGAGAACCTCGACCAGATCATGGGAACCCTGCAGGACGGCCTGGTGCTCTTCACCCGCGACTCGCGCGTGGTGCTGGTGAGCGCCTCGGCCGAGCGATTCGTGGGGCGGCCAAGGAGCGAGATACTGGGCTGCGACGTGGAAGAGATATTCGATGATTCCACGCGCATGGGACAGATCGTGCTCGACGCCTTTGCTTTGCATGAGCCGGTTCCGCAGCGCGAGATCGAATTCGATAACGGCCGCCGAATGCAGATCGCGCTCGACTTCATCGAAGAACGCGGCGAGCGCATCGGCGCCCTGCTGACCATGCGCGACGCCGAGAGCGTGCGCCGCATCGAGAACGAGATCGAACTATCGCGCAGGCTGGCGGCCATCGGACGATTGACGTCGGGCGTTGCGCACGAAGTGAAGAATCCTATCAACGCCATCGTCGTTCACCTGGAAGTGTTGCGCGAAAAGTTGCAGCAGATCGATCCCGATACCCAGCGACACATGGATATTATCGGCACCGAGATACGCCGACTGGACCGCGTGGTGCAGACGCTGGTGGACTTCACGCGTCCAGTGGAACTGCGCCTGGTGGATACCGACCTGCGTCGCATCGTAGACGAAGTGGTGACGCTGGCCGCGCCGGAAGCGAAGAACCGCGGCGTATACATCGTGGCCGAGATTTCTGCGGAAGCGCTGGTTACACGCGTGGACGCCGACCTCATCAAGCAGGCGCTCCTGAATGTCGTGATCAATGGCGCGCAGTCCATGCCGGACGGGGGACAGTTGCTGGTGAAGGCGTCGCGCGCGGGCGAGTTCGCCAGACTGGAAGTGCGCGACCAGGGCACCGGCATCCCGCCGGAGATACAAGACAAGATATTCAACCTGTACTTCACCACGAAAAAACAAGGCAGCGGCATCGGATTGGCGATGACCTATCGCGTGTTGCAACTGCACAACGGCTCGCTGGAATTCGAGTCGGTAGCGAACCAGGGCACCACGTTCCGCATGTTGCTGCCGCTGGCTGGCGTAGAATCGGATGGAAACGCGGCGACGCAGAAACAAGCGGCCGAACAACAACGCTAAGGACAGGCCCGACAGGCTCATGAGAGTGGCGCAGAAAATAGTAATCATCTTGGTCGCCGTGGCGATGCTGACGATGGCTGGTTGTAAAAAGAAAAAACCAGCGCTACCTCCTCCGCAGGCGCAGGCACCGGTGATCGCGGTTCCGGTAGAGCCACCGCCGCAGCCTCCGGCCACCACCACCACCACGCCACCCGCGAAGCCTCCGGTCACGACCACGACTCCGTCCACCACCACGACGAAGCCAACTGCGACCAAACCGAAACCTCGGCATCATCCGACGAAAAAGACGGCGACCACAACTCCGCCATCCAAGCCGGGCGCGACGGGTTCCACCGGTACCGTGGCGAAAAATACTCCGAAGCCTGCCGGCGAGGGCGCCGAGACCGGAGTGCAGATAAGCGCGGACGTTCCCCAGGGTGAAGCGACGCAGCGCAAGCAGGGCACCAACCAACTGCTCGATTCCACGGAAACCAACCTGCGCAAGATGGGCGGACGCTCGCTGAACGATACCGACCAGGCGACCATACGTCAGATCAGGAACTACATCACGCAATCGCACCTGGCGATGCAGGATGGCGATCTGGAACGCGCCTACAACCTGGCCACCAAGGCAAATCTGTTGAGCAATGAGTTGGTGAAGAGATTCTAGCGACGAGCTGTTTCCAGACTGACCGCCGCATCGATCCATAACAAAGCCGAGAGCTTTCGCCCTCGGCTTTCCTGCTGTCTTTAAATTTCGAGGCCCAACACTTTTTTAAACTGTTCGAAGTTTCTCCATGCGGGCAACGCGTTCCACGGCGATACAGTACGCGGCGGAGCGCAGGGAAAGATCATGATGTACGGCGCGATCAATCATGTTTCGCGTAGAGCGGAGCACAATCTCCTCCACGCGCTGGCGGACGTCGAGTATGGATTTCTTTTCCAGGTTCTGCTCCCACTCCAAACATGACGCAATGCTTGAACCGCCTGCGGCGAGCAGGTCTGGCACCACGGTGATGCCATGTTGTTCGAAGACGATGTCGGCCGTGGGAGTGGTAGCCATGTCGGCGGCTTCCACGATCATGCGAGCCCGTACGCTGGCGGCATTGGTTTCGTTGAGCGCCGAATCGCCCTTGGCACAGAGCAGTATCTCGCAGTCCATCGCGATCAGTTCCTTCGGAGAGATGGGCTGGGCCATAACCAGTTGCTCGGTGATAACAGCGGCGGTCGCTTCGTCCGCCATCAACGCTTCCAGGTCGATGCCGCGGTCACCGTGGAGAGCCCAGCCTTCCTCGCTGATGCCCACGATGCGGCAGCCTAGCTTGGTGAGTTCCTGTGCTGCTTTGCAGATCGCCTTGGAAAATCCGATCACGACCACCCGCGCTCTTGCCAGTTCCAGTCCGATGTGCAGAGCAACTTGGCGGGCAGAGACGGCGACACTGATCGCATTGGCTTCTTCGAAGGGGATAACGCCTCCCGTCTCGATCGATTTGCCGGTCACGGCGCCGGACCGGAAGTCCTCTGCCGAACTGTATTCGTCCAACACCCATTTCATGATTTGCGGAGAAGCATTTTCTCCCGGAGCGAGGATGTCCTCGTAGACCCCCATGAGGCGGCGCACACGCGCGGTGAACCGTCGCGTCACCAGTTCCAGTTCGCGACCGGAGAGCGCGACCGGGTGACAAGCTATGCCCGAGGACGAGCCTCCGAAAGGTATGTCGAGCAGCGCGCAGCGCCAAGTCGCTGTCTGTGCAAGCGCACGCTGTAGTTCGAGGTCACAGCCGGCGTGTAGATGCAGTGCGCCCAGCGAAGGCCCGCGCACCGAATTGTGCTGCACCCGGAAACCATGAAAAATCTGAAGTTTGTCGTCATCCATCACGACCGGGATACGCATGTGAACTTCACGATAGGGAGTGGCAAGCACAGTCTGCAGGTGTTGACCCACATTCAAACGGTGGGCCGCAGCGCGGAAATTCCACTCGATCGTTTGCGAAACAGAATCGGCATTGCTGATATTGCTCAGCGCCGGTTTTGCACTACTCATTTCGTCCTTCTCCAAAAACAGTTCGGTAAAAACCATCGTCTCCTACTGCGGCGGCCTGGGTTCGGGCGCGGACTCTGCGCGAGGCTCCTGTTTTGCTGCCCCATCGGCGACTGCCGATGCCTTCGCCTCTGCCAGCGTGGTGGTAGGAACTGCTGCCGGCGGCGGCAACTCCTGCACGACCGCGCGTAGGAACATTCGGGCGGGAACCACGATGAGTCGAGGCAGTGCGCCGTCGGCACGGCGGAATCCATCGAGTTCGCCGAGCGTGCGTATCGAGAGCGATACACGCAACGACGTCACTCCGGGAATGTCGGTGAACTTGAATCCCTCCGCCGGGTGGAACGACTGTTGCGCAGCCAAGATGATTTCGCGCTCGTCGTGCAGGTCGTCTTTCATAACGGGGTCCAGGATGATGGCGTAATAAATATCGAACTCGGCGGGGTCTGGTCGTGTCGGCAACGCGCTGATCACAAGGTTGTGATCAAAACCAGGCTCGTCGTCATGATGCATCTGCGTTCCCGGTGCGACGATATAAAGATTGGGACGGTCATCGTGCGGCTTGCTGCGGAGCAGATGCGCGGTCTTGGCGGTGCTGGTGCGCAGCAGCGTCCACGTGCTGGCGCCGTTGAGGGCGCGGAAATCGACCATCCGTCCCTGCAGATAAACAGTATGGGAAGACTGCAGTTCGGGAGCCGCCGCGGATTGCGCAATGGCAGAGACAGCAGTGGCCAGAACGATTCCGGCAAGTACCATGCGCGAGATGGGCCGTCGTGAAATCAAAAGCAGCTACATACCTCCCGAACTTAGATGTGAGTTGCTGGATGAAATGAGCAATTGAAAAAGATTATTTAAAGGCCGGAGTAACACAACGGTTAATAGAATTTGGCAGATTGTTGACCAATTAGCTATAGCAAAGAACCGAGAAAAGCCCCGCCGAAGCAGGGCTCGATAATTAGGATGGCTTGAAGCGATATTAACGTTTAGTGAGAGTAACGATAAGTTTCTGCATGACGTCTTTGCAATCTTTGTTTTCAGTGATTGCTTTTTCGATAGGTGCGAAGAGGGCGTCGACTTCGGGCCGCATGTTCTCGCGGATCTGGGCGCACTCCTTGTCCCACCGGTTGTTATGCAAGACGTGGAAGAACGTGTGCGCTGCCGAGGAGCTTAGATACTGCTCTTTGCAGAACTTCACGAATTCCACGCACAACGGCTGCCGGGTCTCGGCGGCCGTGGGCTCTTTCGGCATGTCGAGCGTTTTCGTGGTCATGAACAGAGAGTAAAACAACCGTCTGTCGTTGCGATGTGACCGTCAATACAGCAGAATGTGCGCGCCGGACGAATCAGATGTGCAGACAGCATGGGGCGGAAACTGGTATTCTTTTGGATTCGCAAAGGTAGATTACCGGCTCCGTAGATGGAGGCCGAAATCAGGAGCGCAGAAGCAAGAATGTCGAAGAGTCTGGAAGGTCGTACCGCAGTCGTATTCGGAGTGGCAAACAAACGCAGCATCGCCTGGGCCATCGCGCAGCAGATGCAGGAGGCTGGCGCAAAGCTGGCCATCACGTACCAGAACGAACGCGTGCGGCAGGAGGCTGAGGAGATGATCCAGAGCCTGCCCAACGCCGAGGCGTTCCAGTGCGACGTGAGCAGCGACGACGAGATTGCCGCTTTGTTCGTCAAGCTGAAAGAAAAGTACGGCAAACTCGACGTGCTGGTGCATTCGGTTGCCTACGCTCCGGCAGAGGAGCTGAAAAACGACTTCTCGCTGACGTCGCGCGAAGGCTTCCGCATCGCGCACGACGTCAGCGTCTATTCGCTGATCGCCGTCTCGCGCGCCGCCGCCTCGCTGATGACCGACGGCGGCAGCATCATGACCTTGAGCTTCTTTGGAGCCGAAAAAGTCGTCCCCAACTACAACGTGATGGGCGTAGCCAAGGCAGCGCTGGAAGCCAGCGTCCGCTATCTGGCCTTCGATCTGGGGAAAAGAAATATTCGTGTGAACGCGATTTCGGCTGGGCCGATCAAGACGCTGGCCGCGCGCGGTATCAGTGGAATGGGCGAGATGCTGAAAGCGCACTCCGACCGCGCTCCGCTGCAACGCAACGTCGACGTGAACGAAGTGGCAGCCACCGCCGTATTCCTGGCAACCCCGGGCGCAGCGGGCATCACCGGCGACACCATCTACGTGGATTGCGGCTACAACATCATGGGGTATTAGGATATTGGGTCATTTAGTCATTGAGTCATTGGGTTATTGAGTTATTGGGTCCTTGATGGTCAAAGGCAAGAGCTAGGTCACGCTTCTGGCGTGGCCTTTTCTATGCTACGCATTCGTTCAGGGAGCGCCATGCGACTGCTTCGGAGAGGTGGACGCTGAGAACAGAGTGAAGATTGGTGAGACAGAGGAGTTGGAGCACCGGGGAGGAAGGGCAAGCGTAGACAACCGTACGGTCGTGCACGACGGCCGTGCGATGCACATCGACCAAGGCCCCTAAACCGCGGGCATCCATGTGAGTCACGTTGCGAAGCTGAATGAACAGCACGTCATAACGCGAAAGGGCGCTACGCGAGTGTTCGACGAATTCGGTGGCCTCGCGTCCAAAGATGATGCGTCCGCTACATTCGAGAATACCGACGGAACCCTCCGCACTCTCGGCAATCCTCAACTTCGATTCAGAAAGATGAAAGCTCATGGGAATAGCCTACGGAGTTGTGTTTGCCGTCGGGTTAAGGAATGATTGCAGTGCTGTTAATTATTACAGTGATCTCGCGGGTATGTTCCCCCAGGCGGGCGATGGATATTTCGACATCGCGTTCGCGCACGAAGCGCGGAAACTTCTCTCCCCACTCGATGAGCAGGATGTTGCCAGGCTCGTTGATGAGGTCGTCGAGTCCGAGGGTGTAGAGTTCGCGCTCGGTCTCTATGCGATAGAGGTCGATGTGGTAGAGCGTGCGCTCGGGGCCATGATATTCGTGTACCAAAGTGAACGTCGGACTGGTTACGTCTTCCTGCTTGGCTGCCGAGAACGCCTCGGCAATTCCCTTCACCATGGTTGTCTTGCCCGCGCCGAGGTCTCCGCGAAGGAGCACGATGCGCGCATCGCGAAGACGGGGTGCGAGTTCGCGTCCGAGCGCGATGGTTTCATCGGCGGAGTTGGTGAGGTGGGAAGGCATGGAAGTATTTTACAGGGGGGAGGGTGCGAACTGGAGAAGCCAAGTCAAGGCTGAAATAATTGGATGGGTGGAATCCCAGGTTAACGCCGCAAAAGCGCCGCGAACCGGGGCATTGGTAGAGCAAGAGCAAAGGCAAGAGCAAGACGAGCTTCGCTCGTCCGCCACGGACGGGGCGTCCGGGCCCACGCGAGGCAGGGCAAGAGCAAGGGCAGGGCCAACGCGAAGTCAATGGCAAAACAAAGGCTACGAGATGCGTTGTATCTTCGCGCCAGCCCAACTCCGCGCCCGGAAGATGGCTTCCGGCAAATAGCGCAGCAGGTCGGTGGCGATGAGTGGTTGTTCGCCCAAGGTGTCGCGCGCGATGTCTCCGGCAGCGCCGTGCAGATAGACGGCGGCCAGGACGGCATCGTCCAGTTGCTTTGGAAATTGCGCGATGAGGCCAGCGATGATTCCGGTGAGGATGTCTCCTGTGCCTCCGGTGGCCATGCCGGCGTTGCCGGTGGGATTCACCCAGGTGCGTCCATCGGGAAATGCGACCACTGTCCGGAATCCCTTGAGGACGACGGTGCATTTGTGAGCGGCGGCAAATTTGCGCGCGGTGCCGAGGCGGTCCTGCTGAATCTGCGGAATGGTGAGCGCGGTGAGTCGCGCCATTTCTCCGGGATGCGGCGTGATGACGAGCGGGCGCGCGGATTCATCGAGCTCGCCGAGTTTTCCTTCGAAGGCGTTGAGCGCGTCGGCGTCGAGCACGAGTGGAAGTGTGGAGCGCTTGCAGAGTACGCGGACGAAGTGAACGGTGTCGGCGTCGCGCGATATGCCGGGGCCCACGGCGATGACGTTCTTCCCTGCTGAAAGTTTAACGATGCGTTCGTTTTGCAGCGAGGCCAGCGCGATGCTTCCCGCCAGCGTTTCGTCGAGCGCTTCGGTCATGAGTTCGGGAGCGAAGCTGGCTACGGTGGAGAGCACGGAGCGAGCGGTGGCGACCGTCGAGAGTCCGGCTCCGGCGCGCAGCGCGGCCATGCCGGACATGGCTGCGGCTCCGGCTTTTCCGACCGAGCCTCCGATGATGAGCGCGTGACCGAAGCGTCCCTTGTTGGAATCGAGCGGGCGCGCTGCGAGCAGCGATGCGATTTCCCGAGCGGTGATCACCTCAAGTTTTAGTGCGCTGTTGATGGCCTCATCGGGCGAACCGATGGCGGCCACCGCGACGGGGCCGCGCGTGAGTCCGCCGAAGACGTGCGCGGGGCGCGGCGCAGTGAAGGTAATGACGGCATCCGAGCGCGCGATGGTTCCCGATTGCAGCGACATGGAATCCGAGCTTGCGCCCGAGGGAATGTCGATGGCGAGCACGGGCGCGGTCGTTTTATTCAGCGCTTCAATGGCGTGCGCGATGAGTCCCGTGACCGGCGGACGAAATCCTGTGCCGAGTACCGCGTCCAGAATGAGGTCGGCGTTGCCGAGTCCGCGGGTAAGTTCGTTTTCCAGATCGTGCTCGGAGCGGATCACCACTGGACGCATCGGCAGCCGCGAAAACATATTGGCCGCGTCCCCCTTCAGTTCCGAAGGGTCGGCCAGCAGCAGCACTTCGACGACTTTTCCAGCCTGGTGAAGTTTGCGTGCCGCCACCAATCCGTCGCCGCCGTTATTCCCTTTTCCGCAGAGAACGGAGATGCGCATGGCCTGCGGAAATTGTTCGCGCGCAAAAGCGGCGGCAGCCGTGCCTGCGTTCTCCATCAGCCCAAGCGAGTTCACGCCGAAGCGTTCACCGGTGACGCGATCGATGGTGCGCATTTCTTCGGCGGTGGTGATCTTCATGTCAGCCCTTGGCAATCCCTTCCAGTTCGCGGAGGTTGGTGGGCTTGCCCATGGCGATGAGGAAATCGCCGGCGTGGATCACGTCGTCTGACGCGGGATTGTAATGCATGGGCTCGCCTTCGCGCTTGATGGCCAGCACGATGATTCCGTGTTGTCCGCGTATGTGCGAACTGGCGATGGTCTTTTCCGCGATGGAAGAAGTGGGGGCGACCTGTATCTCCTCGATCTCGAGGCCGAGTTCGCTTTGCTGCACCATGGCTACGTCGATGAAGTCGACGACGTTGGGACGCAGGAAGCTGTGTGCGATGCGGTGTCCCGCAAAATGGTAGGGAGAGACGACGATATCGGCTCCGGCGGTGCGAAGGACTTTTTCGGCATTGTCTTCACTGGCGCGCGCGATGATCTTCAGCTTGGGATTGATGCTGCGCGCGGTGAGCACGATGTAGGTATTGATGGCGTCGGTGGTAGTGGCGGCGACGAGTCCGGCAGCGTGGTCGATGCGGGCTTCGCGGAGGATGCGTTCCTGTGTGGCGTCGCCAACGACGAGCAGCGGAAACTCCGGGCGATAGCGTTCGGCCTTGGCTTCGTTGGCTTCGATGACGAGGAAGGGAGCGGGCTTTCGCGCCAGTTCGCGCGCGACGCTGCGGCCTACGCGTCCGGCGCCGCAGATGATGTAGTGGCCGGTAAGCCGGCTTATCTCGCGTTCCATACGCCGCCTGCCAAATAGATTTTCAAACTCAAATTCTACCAGCGCCTGGGTGAGCGCGCCGATGCCGAGGAAGACCGTGGTGAATCCCGCAATGATAAGACCCAGGTTGAAGATGCGACCAGCGTGGGAGAGCGGATGGACTTCCTGATATCCGATGGTGGTGAACGTGGTCACCACCATATAGAGGCCGTCGAACAACGGCCAGCCTTCGATGAAGTGGAAGCCAAGGGTTCCCACCACCAGCAGGGTGGCGAGCACGGCGGCCAGTACGCGGATATTGCGAAGGGCTTTCATCTCTTGCTGCGGATTCTACGCCTGCCGCGCACAACATTCAGCAGCAGCCTCGGTGGACGTACCCACAAAGCAAAGACCCTCTAGTGCTATGCACCAGAGGGTCGAAGGTCATTGCTTACGGGCGAAGTCTAGAATTCGCCGTTGCGATGCGCTTCCTGTACGCGGCTGTGATGGCGGCTATAGGCGAAGTAAATCACCAAACCGATCAGCAGCCAGATACCGAGTCTTGCCCAGTTGATCCAGCCCAGCTTGTACATCATGTATCCGTTAAAGAGGATACCGAGGCCCGGCACGAGGGGAACCCACGGGGTGCGGAAGGGACGCGACTGTCCGGGATTGGTGCGTCGCAGGATGATGATGGCGATGCAGACAATGACGAAGGCGAGCAGCGTTCCGATGTTGACCATCTTGCCGATGTCTTCGATAGGGGTAACGCTACCGACGATGGCGGCGAGCAGGCCGACAAGGATGGTGTTCTTGTAAGGCGTGCGGAACTTCGGGTGGATGGCTGCGAAGAACTTTCGCGGCAGTAATCCGTCCTTGGCCATCGCGTAGAGCACGCGGGTCTGTCCGAGGAGCATAACCAGCATGACCGAGGTGAGTCCAGCGAGCGCTCCCAGGGTGATGATGTGCGAGGCCACTACGAGGTTGCGATCCATGAAGGCGCGCGCGATAGGCGCTTCGATGTTGATATCGCGCCAGGGCACCATGCCCGTCAACACGGCTGCGACGGCGATGTAGAGGACGGTGCAGACCACCAGCGAAGTGATGATGCCGATAGGCAGATCACGTTGTGGATTTTTGGCTTCCTGCGCAGTGGTGGAAACGGCGTCGAAACCGATGTAGGCGAAGAATATATACGCTGCACCGGCGCCTATTCCAGAGAAGCCCATGGGCGCGAAGGAGTGCCAGTCGTGTCCCCAGTTGGCGGGCGAGACGTAACGCATGCCCAGCAGGATGACGAAGAGGACGACGGCGACCTTGACGATGACGATGGTCGCGTTGAACTTCGCGCTTTCCTTAATGCCGACAACGAGGATGGCCGTAATGACCAGGGCGATGATAAAGGCCGGAAGGTTGAAGCCGATCTCCACGCCGAAGATGGTGGGAGCAGAGAGCAGGGTGTGCGCTTGCGACAGAAGTTCGGGCGACTTCGCGTCCTTGATCTTGTCAACGGCGTGAATGAAATCCTGCGTGCCGGCGGCCAACATCGGGAACTGTGCGTGCGCCATCTGGCGGGCGATTACATCCTGCGCAGTCTTGATGCCGGTCCAATGGTCGTAAGCCATCCAGAGCGGGATGTTGATGTTGAAGATCTTCATGAACTCGATGAAGTGATTCGACCATCCGGAACTGACGGTACTGGCGCCCATTGCGTATTCGAGCGTGAGATCCCATCCGATGATCCAGGCGAAGAGTTCGCCCAGCGTCGCGTACGCGTACGTATAAGCGCTGCCCGCGAGCGGGATCATGGCTGCGAATTCCGCGTAGCAAAGTCCGGCGAAGGCGCAACCGAGTCCGGAGATGACGAAGGACAACATGAGACCGGGTCCGGCGTAGTGAGCGCCGAGTCCGGAGAGCACGAAGATTCCGGCTCCGATGATGGCGCCGACCCCGAGAGCGGTCAGCGAAACAGGTCCCAATTCCCTTTTAAGACTGTGCTCACCCTCTTCGCGGGATTCGTTGAGCAACATCTTCATCGGTTTTGTAATGAGCAGGTCTGACATCCTGAGTGTTCTCCTTGTTCAGTGTGCAAACGTTCCAGTGTGCGGAGTTGCTGCCCTTCGTCTCCACGCGCTAGCCGGTAGCTGTTCGCTCCGATAGATCTTTGAATATTTAGGCGACGCTGCGCGCCGGCCTCAAACAATCGGGCTAGGCGTTTTCAGGCGCTTTGCGCGACCACATGTAATAGACCGGGATTCCCAACAAGACGATGATCAGTCCCGGCCAAGTGTATTGAGGCTTGTAGCGCAACAAGACTACATCAATATAGAGCGCCATCAAAATGTAGATTGCGGGCAAATACGGATATCCGAAAGCGCGGTAGGGACGCGGGGCGTCAGGCTGCGTGCGGCGCAGCACAAACAGACCGACCAGCGTGAGGATATAGAACACCAGCACGGCGAACATGGTGTAGTCGAGAAGCTGTCCGTAACTGCCGCTGAGACAGAGAATGCAGGTCCACACGGCCTGCACGCCGAGCGAAATGGCGGGCGTCTTGTACTTCGGATGAAGCGTGCCGACGGATTTGAAGAAAAGTCCGTCCTTGGCCATCGCGTAATAAACGCGCGCGCCGGAGAGGATCAATCCGTTGTTGCAACCAAAAGTCGAGATGAGGATGGCTCCCGCCATCAGGAGCGCGCCTGCGTGTCCGAACATCTGCTGCATGACGGCGGTGGCGACGCGATCTTCAGAGGCATATTGAATGCCGCGCTGCGTCAGGTTCATGCCATGCGGGTCGCCCAGCAGCGGCAAGGCCAGCAGGTAAACCAGGTTGCAAGCGAGATAGATAAGGATGACCGCGCCGGTTCCGATCGCCAGCGAGAGTGGCAGGTTGCGGCTGGGATTCTTGACCTCTCCGGCGGTGAAGGTCACCGAGTTCCACGCGTCGGCGGAGAAGAGCGAACCGACCTGCGCAATGGCGATGATAGCAATGGTCCCCACGGCAGCGGTTGCGCCTGCGAGTCCCACAGGGATGATGTGCTGCGCGCTCAAGGATGCGTTCATCCAGAAGTTGGCACCGAAGTTCGCGGCGATAGCTTGCGGATTCGCGCCGATGAAGATGCCGAAGAAGACGACGGCCAGCAGCGCGGCAACCTTCGCGAAGGTGAACAGGTTCTGGACGATGGCTCCGGTCTTTACGCCGAAGATGTTGACGACGGAAAGCAGGATGACCGTGGCGATGGCGACCAGGTTCTGCGTGTTCAGGCCGACATCCATATTGCCGAAGACCATGGGGCCGACCGGAAGCGGCGGCACCTTGTAATGAAAGCTCAGCCAGTTGGACGCGGAGACGGCGGGAAAAAACACGCCGAGAAATTTTCCAAAGGCGACGCCGACAGCCGCAATGGTTCCGCATTGGATGACGAGGAAGAACGTCCATCCGTAGAGGAATCCCCAAAGCGGGCCGAGCGATTCGCGGAGGTAAACGTATTGGCCTCCGGCATGAGGCATCATGGCCGCGAGTTCGCCGTAAGCGAGCGCGGCGCTGATGGTCATGAATCCCGTGACGAGCCAGGCGGCGATGAGCAGCGCGGGCGAGGCAGTGAGTCGTGCGATGTCCGCCGAAACGATGAAGACGCCGGAGCCGACCATCGAGCCCATGACCAGCATGGTTGACGAGGTGAGACCTAAACCTTTGACCAGTCCGGAATCCTGCTGGTCCATCGATTGGCGTCGTTCAGACGCAGTTTGTACCTGGCTCAGAGGGTGCCCCCAACAGTATGCAAAGTGGGGAAACTTTAGCACAGAAAGACCGGAATAGCTGTCAGGAAGCTACTAAGCCACCAGCCACATAGCTGCTAGCTGGACTGCAAGAAATCTTGGGCCGCGCTGGGGTCGCGGAGGAGGTCAGAGATGAGGGCGACGGAGTCGGCTCCAGCGGCGAGGACTTTGCGGAAATTGAGTCGGGTGATTCCGCCAATGGCGACCAGCGGCTTCGCGGTGAGAGCCTTGGCGGCGCGCACGCCGTCGAGTCCGACGACAGGGTCGGGATTCTGTTTCGATGTGGTAGCGAAGACCGGGCCGATGGCAACGTAATCCGCCGAGGTCGCGGCGGCCTCGCTGAGTTGCGCTGGATTGTGCGTCGAGACGCCGAGGATGCGGTCGCGCCCGATGATGGCGCGCACGGACTCGGGAGAGAGGTCGTCCTGCCCAACATGCACGCCGTCGAAGCCAGCGGCCAGGCAGAGGTCGGCGCGGTCATTCATGATGAGCTTCACTTCGTCGGGAAGCACGCGACGAAGTTCGCGAGCCTGGCTCAGCATCTCCCGCGAAGATGAATCCTTGGCGCGATATTGCATCAGCGTGACGCCGGATTGCGCGAGTTGTTGCGCGAGTTCAAGAAGTTGCGAGGCGCGCGCGTGTTCGGTCGTGAGTTCGGGAAAGCAGGAGAGGTCGAGGATGGGGTAGAGGGAGAGCATTTGTAATTGGGTAATTTGTAATTTGGTAATTGAACCAATGTACACCAACAAAAAACCGTCCTCGCGGCGGCTCTTCCTAATACCTGACACCCAAAACGCTACTTCCCCTTCTTCGCCAAAAATCTTTCCATGAACTTCGTATCGAAGTTTCCATTGATGAAGTCGGGGTCTTTCATGATGCGTCTATGCAGCGGGATGCTGGTCTTGATGCCTTCCACGATGAACATATCCAGCGCGCGAGACATGCGCTGGATGGCTTCGTTGCGGTCCTTGCCGCGCACGATGAGTTTAGCGATGAGCGAATCGTAGTAGGGCGGCACGACGGCTTCGGCGTAGGCGGCGGTGTCCATGCGGACGCCGGTTCCGCCGGGCGTGTGCCAGGTGGTGATCTTTCCCGCCGAGGGAGTGAACTTGTCCGGGTCTTCGGCGTTGATGCGGCATTCGATCGAGTGCCCGCGATGTACGATAGGGCCGTTGAGCACGTCGGACATTTTTGCTCCGGCGGCGATCATGATCTGGCTCTTGACGAGGTCAACATCGGTGACCATTTCGGTAACCGGATGTTCGACCTGTATGCGCGTGTTCATCTCGATAAAGTTGAGGCTGCCATCTTCATCCATCAGGAACTCGATGGTTCCCGCGTTGTGGTAGCCGATGGTGGAGAGCGTACTCTCCAGGAGTTTGCCGATGCGCGCGCGCATCTCCGGTTTGACGGCGGGAGAAGGCGATTCTTCCAGTAGTTTCTGGTGACGTCGCTGGATGCTGCACTCGCGGTCGCCGAGCGAAACGACGTTGCCATGCTCGTCGGCGAGAATCTGGAACTCGATGTGGCGCGGGCGCTCGATGAATTTCTCCATATAGAGGTCGCCGTTGCCGAAGGCCGCTGCCGCTTCCGACTGCGCTGCGTGAAACAGGTTGGGAAGTTCTTCCGCCGAACGCATGACGCGCATACCGCGTCCGCCGCCTCCGGCTGAGGCCTTCACGATGACCGGGAATCCGACCGTCTGTGCCCACTCGGCAGCTTCTTCCTGCGACGCGATGACGCCGTCGGAACCGGGCAGGATGGGCACGCCTGCCTTCTTCATGGCCATGCGGGCTTTTTCCTTCTCGCCCATCATGCGCATGATCTCCGGACGCGGCCCGATGAACTTGATGCCGCAGGTTTCCACCACTTCCGCGAAATTTGCGTTCTCGCTCAGCAATCCGTAGCCGGGATGGATGGCGTCCACGTTGGCGATCTCAGCGGCGGAGATGACGGCGGGAATATTGAGATAGCTTTCCGACGGGCGCGGCGGACCGATGCAGATGGCTTCATCCGCAAAGCGTACGTGCAGAGAGTTGCGGTCGGCCTCGCTGTAGACGGCGACGGCCTTGATGCCGAGTTCCTTGCAGGCACAGATTACGCGGAGGGCGATCTCACCGCGATTGGCGATCAGTATCTTCTTAAACATGCGGAAAAGCGCAAGGGCCATGCCGCGATTTCAGCGGCATTCATTGATAGGCCGAGGGCTGGAACCTCCTGGGTTCACTTCGCGAGATTACTTCGCGGCTTTATTGGGATACTCCACGGGAGAACTGACCCCGGCGTACCGGGGTCCCCGACATTTAGACGCCGCCTTAGCGGGTCCGGATGGCAAACAACGGTTGCCCGTATTCGACAGGCTGACCGTTTGCGACAAGCATTTTCACGATCTCGCCAGCGGCATCGGACTCGATCTCGTTCATCAGCTTCATGGCTTCGACGATACAGAGGATCTGTCCCTGGGCGACGGTGTCGCCGATCTTGATAAAGGGCGGCGAGCCAGGCGATGGCGCTTCGTAATAAGTTCCGACGATGGGAGACTTCACGATGTGAAGGCTCTCCTCTTCGGCGGGCGCGGCAACAGGCGCGGGAACGGCAGGTGCAGCGTGGGCTGGAGCCATGTGCTGCACCGGCGCCCCGACATGCATGACAGGCGCGGCAGGAACGTACTGAACCTGCTGGGCGCGCTTGATGTGGACTTTGACATCGCCACGTTCCAGTTCGAACTCGGCAACATCCTTCTCGATCAGAAATTCTATGAGTTCCTTCAATTCCTTTTGATTCATCGTCTCAATGGGCAGACCGTCAATTATGCGGTCGCAATCTCGGACACCCGCATGAAGTCGCGGGCCGGGTTACGTTGATCCCGGCGGCACTTCGCCGCCGAGGGAAGAATCAGAGCTCGAACCATTCCTTACTCGCGGGCGTTAAAGCCTCGCACCCGCTCTCGGTCACCGCCACCATGTCCTCTATACGGACACCGCCGCGGCCCGGCAGATACACCCCCGGTTCGATGGTGATAACCATGCCGGGCTGCAACTGTTGCCTTTGTGCCCGGGCGACGCGCGGCGCTTCATGTATCTCCAAACCGACGCCGTGGCCCGTGGAGTGGGTGAAATACTTGTCCAGTTTCGCCTTGCGCAACACGCTGCGCGCGGCCGCATCCACCTGGTGCAATTCCACTCCCGGAGCGACGACAGCAATGGCCGCCATCTGCGCTTCGAGGACCGCATGATACAAATCGCGGTCCGCTTTCGCCCCACGACCCACGTGCACGGTGCGGGTCATGTCCGAGCAATAACCGTGCAGTATAACACCGAAGTCTAAGACGACGAAGCCTTTAGCTGGAATGAGCTGGGCGGTGGCAACGCCGTGAGGCAGGGCCGAACGGGCGCCCGAAGCGACGATGGTCTCAAACGACATCCCCGTGGCGCCATGTTCGCGCGCCGCAAACTCTATCTCTGCAGCCACGCGGAGTTCCGTAACTCCCGGACGTATCGCCTTCAGCACCGCCTTCAGGGGCGCAGCGCCGGCAATAACAGCCTGCCGGATGAGCGCGAGTTCCTCGGCGTCCTTGATGAGGCGAAGCTGTTCGACGAGTCCGCTGGTGGCGCGAAGCTTGACGGCTTTTGGCACGGTTTTTCGCACCAGCGCATGCAGCGCGACCGTCGTATGTTCAGCCTCGATGCCCACCGAGGCCTCTCCCATGGCCGCCAGCGCTTTCATCCCGCTGGCTAGAGCAGAGCCCTTGGCGATGACGATGCGTGCGCCCTCAACCTGCTGTTTCCCCTGCTCCGTGTAGCGCCCGTCGGTGAAGAACAGGTTGCGTCTCGCGGAAACGACCAGGACTGCGGCCGACCCGGTGAATCCACACAGGTAGCGCACGTTGGGCGGATGGGTAACAAGGATGGCGTCGAGACGATTTTTCTCCAACAACTGTCGAAGACGGCGTTGGCGACCAGCGTAGTCCATCCAAGGATTGTAACCAACCCGTGTCCATGAAAAGAAGTTCCAGCCAGGATCACAAGCGCCGTGCTCGCTTTGGACAGCGGGTGCGTTTATGCGTCACAGACGAAGCGTTGGGCGAGTGGAATAATCCGCCGTATGAGACACGTACTGGTGGTGATGGTGGTGTTGTTAGTGGCAGCCCCGCTGTTGGCGCAGCAACCAGCAGCGGACGTGATCGACAAGATCAATCGTGAAGCCGGACTGGAAATGAAATTCCGCACACCTGCGGCGGAGTACGCGAGCCTCGCATTGAAGCCGGTCGGCGTCAGCGAAGTCGCGGGACATAAAGCGGTGCGCTATTCACTTTCAGCCAATGGCCTCACAGCGACGGAAACGTATTCGCTGATGACCTGGGACCTCGGCGAGAAAGAGCCCACGGTGTTCCTGAAGGGATTGAAGGCCGACGCTAAAGGCGCGTTGCGCTGCGGCGCCGAAGAGTGCTCTGGCGGAAGCGCAGGCGCGGAAGTAGTGATCGCCTTGACCGGAATGTCAGGTCAGCCACGGCGCTTCGTCTTGAGTGATTCCAAAAAAGCCGTCGCCATGGGCGAGGTCGTTCCCTTCCCTGCGACAAGTACCGATGGCGGATGTTCCATCGAAGCCGTGCTTCTTTCGCGCAATGCCGAAGGCGTGCTCATCCTGGCCAAGGGATTCGAGCCGAATGAAAAACTCGACCTCGCAACCATAGCCTTCGGCGAACTTTCCAAGACAGACGGACAGGCCGAAGCGAATGGAACCTACATGTCCATGTTACTTCCCTACGTGGAAGGCCACGCCGAAGGAACTACGACAATGAGTTTGACGGGGATGAAGTGCCGTCCCACCACAACCTTCCGCTGGGGCGCGTATAAGGAAGAGTAGTGAGTAGTGAGTAGTGAGTCGTGAGTAGTATAAATGTGATGGCGATGAACCTCAGGGTGCGTCGCCATTCTTTTTGTTACAGGATCTTCTGTTCTCCCGTTCGCGGGCTCTCCGGTTCTCCTGTTCTTAGGCTCTCCGGTTTCCCCACTTCAAGTGAGCTGCAAGAGAAAACCGGGTCTCTTTCGAGACCCGGTCAAGGAGAACGAACAACATGCTGTTAGTTGCAGGGGCCCAACACTGGTTAGGTCTGTATGATCTTCGGACTCAGGAAGAAGATGAGTTCCTGGGTCGAAGTGGAGACCGTATGGCGTTTGAACAAGTTGCCGAGGATGGGCAGATCGCCGAGCAAGGGGACCTGTTGGGTTGCGACCGAGTTCTGCGTCTGGATGACTCCACCGATGACCACGGTACCACCGTCGCTCACAAGCACCTGCGTGGTGGCCTGCTGCGTGATGAGCGTTGGGTTACCGTTGACGGTACGGCTGAAGTCGGCGTTGGTGTTTTCCACATCCACGGCGAGGAAGATGGTTCCCTCGGCGGTGATCTGCGGAGTGACCGTGAGGCGCAGGAACGCGTCAACATAACTTACGGTTGGCGGGCCGCCCAACTGAGCCTGGGTGACAACCGGGATACGGAGGCCCTGGCGAACGTTGGCGGCAACGTTGTTCTGGGTGACCACGCGCGGACGCGAAAGTATCTTCAGCAAGCCGCGTGACTCAGCCATGGTGAGGACCGTGTCCAGGCGATAGGTCGCGCCCATGGTGGCAAGACTCAGACCGCTGGTGGCTGACGGCACAGCGAAGTTCGAGAACAACGGAATGGCCGACTGCGCCACAGTGCCGGACGAACCGGACACCGGGTTCGTCAGGAAGTACGGAGGCGGAGTAGTATACCCAGCTGTTAATGGGCTGATACCTGCGGCACTGGCGCCGCCCACAGCCGTATGACTGTTGCCCCAGCCGAAGCCCATCTGCACGCCGATATCGCGGGCGAAGTTACGGGTAGCGGCTACGACGCGAGCCTCGATCTCGACCTCTTGCGTCTTGCGATCGAGCTGCGACAGCAGACGGTCCACTTCCGGGATCACGGAAGGGATGTCTTGAATGATAAGTGCGTTGGTGCGCTCGTCGGCGATCACGTCTCCACGCTGCGACAGGAAGCGCTTCACGGTGGGCATTACGTCCTTCGCATGAGCGTAGCTGAGGAATCGTGTGACGGTCTGTTTATCGACGGCCAGAGCCTGTGCTTCCGCCTGGGCGCGACGTCCATCGGCTTCGGCGCGCAGGGTGGAGATGGAGGCGATGCGTAACACGTTGCCCTGCAATTGGCGGTCGAGGCTGTTATTGGCCAGCACGATCTCCAATGCCTGGTCCCACGGCACGTCGTCCAGTACCAGCGTCAGGTTGCCCTTCACGTTGGGATCCAGCACGATGTTCAATCCGCTGATGTCGTGGATGAGCCGGAAGAAATCCTTCAGGTCCACATCCTTCAGGTTCACCGAAATGGGTTCGCCCGTGTAGCGGTGCTGGGTGGATTGCGGACTGTTAAGAGCGGCAGCGTTGGCCTGTTGCTGTTCGAGGGCCATGTTGATGGCAGGCGTACGCAGCGAAGCATTGGGCGCGGGCGGCGCCGGAGTGTTCGCCGGGAGCGCCGGAATATTTTGCGGAGGCTTTGCGGCCGCCATGGTGTTGGCGGCTTCGGCTGCGCGGGCTGCAGGCTCGACCGGCTTGTTTTCCGCTACCGCCGGCTTCGCCTTGAAGGTCGGCTCGACGAAGACGAAGTCCGAAGGCTTCGCAACGGGTTTGGCTTCGGCAGGAACCGGAGTGGAGGAAGGCTGGGCCGACGCAACTATCACGGGCTCAGACGCAGAAGGCTTGGGAATAACAATTTTTACCGGTGCAGGAACAGGCTTCGTCTCCGCAACCACGATCGGCGCGGACGCAGCAGGTTTCGGTGTGATGGTCGGAGTTGTACTCACCGGCGCGGCAGCAGCGACGGCGACTCCATTGCGTATCTGCAGCGTGATCTTTCCGCGAGACTGTACCACTTCGTAGTCGTGCGCGTTGGCAAGATCGATGACGATGCGGGTGACCGGTGGCTCCGCCTGGTAGCGAGCGACGCGGATGCCCTTGATCTCCGTCGAATTCACAAAGATGTTTTTGGTGCGCGCCGCCGGGATTGCGTTGGCAACGTCGAGCACGATGCGGTCGGGACCCGTCAGTACCATCGACTTCGCTTCCGAAGGTCCGGTGATCTCGACGTTCATGCCGTTTTGTCCGCGAACCAGCGAGACGTTGCTCACCGTGATGGGCGCTTCCGAGCGCGAACCACGAGCGGCTTCCTCTACTACGGGTTTGGCAACCGGCTTGGCGACCATCGGCTTTTCAGTCATGGCTGCGACTGGCTTCGCGACCACGGGCGCAGGCTTCTCAGCAACTGCTTTTTCGGAAACCACTGGCTTATCGACAGGCCTGCTGGATGCTGAGGCCGTGCTGGGTTCGGCGACTGCTCCCTTCACATGGATATCGACTGCGCCTTTCACGTCCGCTATCTGGAGCTGTGCACCCGGCGCAAGCGTCAACTCGATGCGAGTGACCTCGGCCCCGGTGGCGCCTTTATAGGCGAGCACGCGATAAGACTTTACGCCCGGAAGTGAAAGCGAGCGCTGCTGGTCCTTGAAGGTTCCGGCGTTCACTCCAGCCAAATCGACAAGCAAGAGTTCGCCCGACGGACGATATTCGTTGTGCGTGAATGCGCCGTTGGCCTGGAGCGTCACGGTGGTGGTGTTCCCGTTGGCGGTCACACCGACGTTGGTGAGCTGCGACACGGCGGCTGCTGCCACTCCGACCAGGAGTAGCGGCAGGAACATACCCAGCATTTTCTTAAAACTCATCATTGTTCTCCTCACGCACAGAACGAGGGCTCCATTGCGTGTCCGGACGGCAAACGCGTTGTGAAGCACACATCGCGCCAGGCGCGTCCTGAAGAATTCACTTACGGTTTCCGCTAAGGTACCTACCTGCGGATTCCGTTTACTTCCCTGGGTTCGGGCCAAATGACAAATACTTTTTACGATTACCGGTACTGGGCCTTGACGGTTCAGGGACCAAGACCATAATGCCTTTAATACGGCGAGCCGCAAACGTCTTAGACCGCCGGCACTGTTAACTTACGAACTACCTCTCTGGACGACGACTTTCCCAGGCGGTCCAGCGTTGTCTCCCTGAAGACGATGGAATCGAGCGTGATCTTCAGGACGTAGCCGTTGAAAACGGGATCGTTTTCTCGCAGGGAATAAGTCTTTCTCTGCGCGTTCTCCACCACGGCGATCATGCCATGCTGGTATTTCACGACGCCCCTTAGCAGGACTTCGCCGGGGACAAGACATTTCTTGCCCGTCGGACAAGGGCTTGAAGTTACACGATTCTGTACCGGGCTCACGAAAGGATCGCGTCGTGTCCCGGAGGACGCCGAAGCCTTCACTTTTTCGTTCTCCGGTTCGTCAGCAGACTTGCCCGACTGTTTCTTCGCCGTTGGCTTCGCCTTTTTACTCGCTTCGGTTGTCTTCCCAGGAGCAGCCGATTTTGCCGGAGCGGCAACGGGCGCCGACGGTTTCACGGCAGCAGGAGTCTTGGCCGGCGTGGTCTGCGCGAGTGCGGCAGATGCCGCCAGTGCCAGGATCAGGATGCTCGCTCTTGTTCTCATACTCATATCCCCTTACTTCTTCGGCGCGGCGGGCGGAGCCGCAGGCGCATCGTGGCTATAGAACGTCGTGGCTACACAAGTGGCGACAACGCTTTCACTCGGCGCGTACTGGTAAGCCTTCTTCGCCTTGGCCGCTTGCGGTTTCTGCACGGAAGCCATCCGTACGTCCGAGACGTTGATGATGCGTTCCAGGCTGGAAACTTTTTCAAAGAATTGCAACATCGCGTAATACGGACCGTCCACTTCGATTTCGAACGGAACCTCGCTGTAGAATTCGCGTGTGTTCACCGCGCGAGCCGTGTAGCGGCGTATCTCGATACCTGCCGAGCTGGCCGCGGTCTGCATCAGCTGGATAAAGGTGTCGGCTTCCTTTTCGTCGGGGACGATGTGCTTCTGCAGTTCCAGTTGCTGTTTCAAGCTCTCGATATTGCGTGCCAGTTCCAGCAGCCTGTTCTGGTAGGGACGCAATTGGTCCACTTCGGCATTCTTTGCCGTCAGCGTTTCCATGTCCCGCTTGTTCGCATCCTCGATCGGCTTGTACACCACAAAGAAAAGTGCACAGGTGATCGCGACGGCGAAGCCGGCGATGATCATGAACTGATATCTCCAAGGCAGATCGTTCCACTTACCCATACGAATCCCCACTTATGCTTTCGTCTTTTCACAGATCAGTGTGAAGGCGAAGGCCTGCATGTCTTTCACTACTTCGTCCTGGAAGGTTTCCTTGACTTCGACGGTCTTGAAATAACCGGAACGCTTCAGGTTCGCCATCAGGTTCGCGACCGCCACCTGGCTGAGGGCAACGCCCTGCAACTGAATGGACCCGCCTTCGTCCGTCATGCTCTGCAACCAGACAGCATCGGTCGAATTGACGGTGTTGCCGATGGCATTCAGCAATTTCACGGGACCAGCCTGGGCCGACTTCAACTGGTCGATGACGTCGAATCGCTTTTTGTACTGGTCGGCTTGACGCTGCTTTTCGACGAAGGCGGCTTTCACCTGTGTCAGGCGCTTGCCTTCTTCTTCAGCGGACTGGATGTCGGCCTGAATCTTGTCGTGCGTCTTATTCAGTTGGTTGTACCACCAGTAGTTTCCGCCCAGGGTGATGGCCGCTATCACGACCAGCACGAGGAGGATCGACGGCCCTTCGCCCGGCATGGAGGGCATCGACACGGAGGTGCGTTTGCCCTTCTTCGGCTTCGGTACTCCAAGCAGATTGATCCGGATCATAAGGTCTCAAAGCTCCTCAAGGCCAATCCCACGGCGACGGCAAGCTGTCCCGCATTTTGTTGGAGGAATTCGGTTCCCGGCCCTGTGGGAAGCTCGATTTTCTGGAACGGATTAAGTATGTCGACGGGTAGCGAGAATTCCTGGCGCAGCGCTTCGATCAATCCCGGCACCTGCGACGAGCCGCCTGCCATGTAAATGCGTTCGATATGTTCTCCGGGCGCCGTGGCCCGGAAGAAGTCAAACGTCTTCTGTATCTCCAGAACGATGATCTCGGTGACCTGCTGCAGGATGGGCAGCTTGGCGTCTTCACTCACCGTGCCAACCTTCTGACCCAGCTTCAGCGCCTCGGCATCCTCAAAGCTCAAGTCGAGTTCCTTCTGCAGACTGTCCGTGTACTGGTGCCCGCCAATGCTGACGTCTCGCGTGAACAATGGAGTTGTGCCCTTCACGATGTTGATGTTCATCACGCTGGCGCCCAGATTCAGAAGGGCTACGGTCGAACCCGCCGTGGGCTCGTAATTGTATTCGTAGCAGTTCTGCAGGGCGAAGGCGTCGATGTCAACTATCGCAGGAGATTTGCCTGCGAGCGACAGTACGTTGGTGTAGTTCAGTATCTTGTCCTTTTTCACGGCGACTAGTAACACGTCCATCTGCGGACCATCGAGGTCCTCGGAAAGGATCTGGTAATCGATGTTCACGTCGGCGATGTCGAAGGGGATGTATTGCGCCGCCTCGGTCAGGATCTGCTGTGCCAGTTCCTGGTCGCTCATCGTCGGCATCTTCACCGGCTTCACGATCACCGAGTGCCCGCTGACGGAAGTGGCAACCGCTCTGCCCTTGATGTTGTTGTCCGCGAAGATCTTGGTGATCGCCGTCGCTACGCTGCCGCTATCGACGATCATGGAATCAACCACGATGTCGGAGGCCAGCGGTTCTAGACCGATGTGCGTCACTTCGATACCATTGCGTGTTTTCTTCAGTTCGACAGCCTTGATGCTGGAAGACCCAATATCAAGACCAACGATCGATTTTGCTGCACCCAATCCAAACATGGCACCCTGCCTTTAGCGTCCTATTGCTCGTGCAGCTCTGGGTTTCTTCTTCGTGCTGCGACCTTCGCCCATGCTGCTTTTCCGTTCCATCCAGGAATCCAGGATCGTTTTCTTGAATTTCCACCTGTTACCGAGCTTGAACGCAGGAATCTTTTCCTCGTAAACGTACTTGTATAGCGTGTCGGGACTCACGCCCAGATACTGCGAAGCCTGGCGAATGTTCATGACTTCCGGCGATTCGGCCATATAACTCCTCAGCCCTTTCCACAGAGTAGTAGCTCCCCGATAAGGTGGGAGAATACCGATTCGGGTGCTGTCGAGGTTGCCCTCGTTTCTCGGGGGGAAAAACGATTGATGCTGCACGTTATAACAGGCTTCCCTGCTGAGGTGTCAATAATATCTTCCGGTATCTTCCGGTTTTAGCGGTGATTAGGGGTATCTTACTAGGAACACTTAATCCAGCGACTCCCATCCTTTGTAGCTGCTGCCTTTACCCACCACAACATACGGTGGTGATGCTGCAAACGGTTCGCTATCTAAACTCAGAAGTTACTAAGGACATAAGGCGGAAGCCGAATCGGCGCGGCAAACGTGCGCCCCTACCTTGCATCTGTACTTGCACGCAGTTCACAATTAGCGGAACGAGGTACGTACGAGCGACGCAATAATCTGAAACTGCTCACCTTTCATGGATCCCAACGACTTCAAAGCACTTCTGCGGACGACCGTCGTCGTCCCCATCCTTTTATTGGCGATCCTCGCCTCGATCCTCCTGGTGCAAGCCGGATACCTGCTCACCTCGATGACCCGCCTCGAACAGACGGACCAGACCATCTCCGATCTGCGCGTCGCCTTCCGTTCCATGCTGGACATGGAAACCGGACTTCGCGGATATCTTTTAACCGGTCAGGAAGTCTACCTGGATCCTTACTACAAGGCGGAACCCACGGTGGAGCCATTGCTGGGACACCTCCAGACTCTGTTGCAGAAGTTTCCCGACGAGCAAGGCTACATGCTCGCGTTTCATAACAGCTATCAAGCGTGGTACCTCTACTCGCGGAAGATGATCGAATTGCGCCGCGCCCGGGGAAACTTCAACGACCTGGGATTGAACCTGCAAGGCAAGCAGCTCATGGACACGGTCCGCGAAAGCCGCGAGCGTCTTATCGTCCACCAGGAGAGGATGCGGAACCAGCGAGCCTACGCCACCCACCGAGCCGCCCAGATGGTGCTGCTCAGCGTCGGCGTCCTCACGCTCCTCTTTGGTGGAATGATCGCTTACTCAACCTACCGCCGCATGCTCCGGCTGAATTACATCTACGACAAGCATCTAGGCCTGGAGCGCAAACGCACGGAAGAGGCGCATGAGACACGCCAATGGCTGCTGACCACCTTGCGCAGCATGGGCGAGGCCGTCATCGCTACAGACACCGCCGGACGCGTTCAATTCATGAACCCCGTTGCCGAGGCTCTCACCGGATGGACGCAGCAACAGGCGAATGGCCGCCCCTTGCGCGAGATCTATCACGCTGCTGATCTGCCCATCCATGACAGTCATCGTCATGAACGCAATTCCGGCGCACTTTCCGAACACTCCCTGCTCCGCTCCCGCACTGGCGAGGAGTACTTCATCGACCAGACCGCTGGCGGCATCGCCTCCGAAGATGGAGTGGCCCGTGGGTCGGTGCTGGTCTTCCGCGACATGACCCAACGCCGACGTTCGGAAG
Organism: Terriglobales bacterium; assembly: GCA_038236965.1. Taxonomy (GTDB): domain Bacteria; phylum Acidobacteriota; class Terriglobia; order Terriglobales; family Acidobacteriaceae; genus JBBRZF01. The sequence goes on from JBBRZF010000009.1 coordinate 29,279, forward strand.
AAGCCTTGCGCTCCAGCGAAAAGCTGGCGCTCATCGGAAGAATGTCGGCCACCATCGCCCATGAAATACGCAATCCGCTGGATTCCGTCGCCAACCTTCTGTATCTGCTCCGCCGCAATCCCAACATGGATGAAGAGGGCACCGAATTCCTCAACCTTGCCGAAGAAGAACTGGCGCGGGTATCGCAGATCGTCAAGCAGTTGCTCAGTTTCAATCGCGAGGCGCGTTCGCCGGTACAGGTCGATATCAGCGAGGTCATCGAAAGCACGCTGACGCTCTTTGCCCCGAAACTGGATCAGCAACAGATAAGGGTTCTGCGCGATTTCGGAGATTACCCGAAGGTCACTGGTTTTCCCGGAGAGCTGCGCCAGGTATTCTCCAACCTGATCGCCAACGCGATGGAAGCTTCGCGCCGCGGGGGCCTCATCACGATACGGGTCAAAACATCCCGCCACTGGACCTTTCCGGATCGCGAGGGAGTACGGGTCATCATCTGCGATAACGGTTCCGGCATTCCCGAAGCGGCGCGCGCGAACCTCTTCCAGCCTTTTTTCACCACCAAGGGCGAGCGTGGCACCGGGCTCGGACTCTGGGTCAGTCGCGGCATCGTCGAAAAGCACGAGGGCTCGATGAATTTCCGCACCAGTACCCGCGATGGACACCGCGGGACCTGCTTCAACATCTTCCTGCCATTCGACCTCCATGGCATCGCAAGCATGGGCGAAGTAGCGTAAATCACCTTTCACCGCGTAAGAACTGGCGGCGAGGGCAACTTGTAAGTGAGTTCTTGATGAATAGATCCGGGCATAGAAAAAGCCGGGCACCTTCGCCCGGCTCCTCTGGTCTTCCTAACGCCCGCTACCTGCTCTACCCGGTGATGTCGAACTGTTCCTGATGCAGCGATACATCCGGCTTCAGAAGGATAGTTTTTCCGATGAGGTCTTCCATCTCCTGCAGCCATTTTCCGTTGGCGCCCTTCAGTTCCTTGGCCACTTCCGGATGTACGCGCAACAACACATTCTTCTCGTCGAGTTGCTTGGCGACTTTGCGCATTTCCACGTAGATCTCGTTGCAGACCGTGGTGACGGACTTCACGAAGCCAGTGGATTCGCAATAAGGACACGGTGTGCCCAGCGTGCGTTCCAGCGACTGCTTGACACGCTTGCGGGTGATGGCAACCAGTCCGAAATCGTTGAACTGGAGAACCTTTGACGGCGCGCGGTCCGACTTCAGCGCCTCTTCCAAGGCCATCATCACCTTCTGGCGATTCTTGCGTTCATCCATGTCGATGAAGTCGATGACGATGATGCCGCCCAGATCGCGCAGGCGAACCTGGCGGACGATCTCCTTGATGGCATCGACGTTCGTCTTCACGATGGTGTCTTCCAGTCGCGTCGTCTTGCCGACGTATTTGCCGGTGTTGATGTCGATCGCGACCAGCGCTTCCGTCTGGTTGATGACGATGTAGCCGCCGCTCTTCAGCCATACCTTGGCCTTCAGCGACTTGTTGATCTCTTCCTGTATGCCGAACTGCTCGAACAGCGGCGTGGTCTTGGAATACAACTTGATGCGCCGCAACAGGCCGGGCTGGAAGCGCGAAGCGAAGCGAACGATGCGTTCGTACTCCTGCTCGTTATCCACCCATATCTGCGAGAAGTCCTGCGTAACTTGGTCGCGCAAGATGCGCTCGACCAGATTGAGATCGTGATAGATCAGCGCCGGAGACTTGCTGCTGTCGGCGCGGTTCTTGATCTCGTTCCAGAGATGTTTCAGGAAGCGTATGTCGGCGCGAAGTTCGTCTTCCTTCACGTTGGCGGCGGCCGTGCGGACGATGAATCCGCCGTGACCGTTCTCGCGTTCGCTGGCGACGATGCGCTTCAGACGCTGGCGCTCTTCTTCTGAATTGATCTTGCGCGACACGCCGATGTGGTTCACTGTCGGCATGAAGACCAGGAAGCGTCCCGGCAGCGCGATGTGACTGGTGATGCGGGCGCCCTTCTTGTTGATGGGCTCCTTCGCGATCTGTATGAGAACTTCCTGCCCTTCCTTCAGCAGGTCGCTGATGAGCGGCACAGGGCGCGACGGCATTTCCCGGCGTCCACCACCACCGCTCGGACGAGGACTTCCGCGACGTCCGCCACGGCGTCCGCGATCGTTACGGTCGCGGCTCTTTCGGTCGAACGCAGGACGCTCGGCGCGTTGCTGCATTCCGGCGGTCGCGGCTGGGGCGCGAAGTTCGGCGCGTCCGTTCGACTCTTCGCCTTCTTCTTCCCCGGCCTCTTCGCCATCGCCTTCTTCGCCATCTTCGTAGAATTCGTCGCCTTCTTCGCCGGCAAGCATTTCCGATTCTTCGAATTCGTCGCCGTTGGCGGCCATTTCAAAGTCGTCGTCTTCTTCCGCGTCGCGAAGGGCTTCGGCGATAGCGCCGGGGAGTCCTTCTTCGAAGGTCGAACCCGAGTCGGTCGTCTCTTCCTCGAACTCGCTCATCAGGTAGCCGTCGTGATCTTCGGCCAGGAGGGGCGCATCCGCTTCTTCTTCGTCGAGCTCTTCATGGACCACGATGCCGCCCTGCGGCGCATACCTCGATTCATGGACCGGAGTGGAGTCGTGATCGGCCAGTACGGATTCGCTCAGCTCATCCGTCTGTTCGTCGTTCTCCATGGTTTCGCCGCCACCGAAAACGGCCGCGACGTTCATGTTTGCGACGCGTTTTTCTTCGGCAGCCGGAACCTGCGCGACAGGCGAAGCAACGGGCCACGCGTTATGCGGCTCCGCGATTTCCGTCGTCGGCTCTACTACGGGAGTGGAATTATCCAGAACGGCGGATTCCACCGTCTCTTCTTCAACGACCGGGGCCGTGTGAACTTCTTCCACCGGAACCGGTTGATAAGCAGGTGCATTCCACGTCGATTCCTGCACGGGTTCCGCGTGAACCACCGTGGGAACAGCCGCTGCCGTTTCGCCCAGTCCGACGTCTTGAATAGAGGACTGCTCGATCATGCCGTCGCTGGCGATGGGCTCCACCGAACTGAAATCGTGCTTGCGAGTTTCCTCACGCGTTTCAGCAACCGGGCTAGCCGTTTCGATGACGGGGTAAACCTGCGACTCCGAAACCTGTGACTCCGAAGCGAATGACGTGGTCGTCTGCTGCGGCTGGTTCTTGTATTTCGAAATGCTCTCGCCCGGCAGAACGATAGGTTCGTAGTTCGCCGGAAGCGCCTCGGCGGCTTCACGCGGTTCGCGCGATTCGCGAGGGGCGCGGTCTCCGCGATCGCCACGGTCGCGTCCCAAACGTCCACCGCGGCCACGTTCACCACGGTCATTGCGGTCGTTGCGGTCACGGCGTCCGCCGCGCTCTTCGCGCGCAGGACGCTCTTCGTGGGCAGCGGTATCTACTGCTTCAAAAGTCCGAGGCGGTTGGTCGGCACCGCGCTTGTAACGCGCAATCGATTCGCCCGGCAGAAGCATGGGTTCGTACGGAATCTCTTCCTCGACGGTCGGAGAGGTGATGATCTCGGCGGGTTCGTCAGCGGCTTGCGCTTCCGGAACCTCGATCTCGTCGGCCTCATCCACGTTCTCGGTGGGCAGCTCGGCAGCATTGGCGCTGCGCTGCTGTTCGGGCAAACGCTCGCGCTCGCGTCCGCCACGACGACCACGACGGCGACGGCGACCACGCCAGCGGCGCGCTCCCGCTTCGTCCGTGGGTTCGGCGCCGGCATCTTCGCCATTTCCGCCAGCCGAAGCCTCTTCCGTTTCATCGCCTTCGTCGCCCATATCGTCGCCGATTTCGGCGGGCGCGGGCACGGTGGCCTGTGCGGCCTGCCGTGGCTCCTGTTGGCGATTGTCCTGCTTGATTTCCACCATCTGCGCGGGACCGACCGGCACGTCGCCGAATTCATCGTCTTCGTCCTGAAGGTCGAGGAAGTCGGAAACATAAAGGAAGGCGTCGCGCTCAAGGCCGATGTCGACGAACGCCGACTGCATGCCGGGTAGCACACGCGTCACGCGTCCCTTGTAGATAGAGCCAGCTAAGGTGTATTCCTGCTCGCGCTCAAAATAAATCTCGGCAAGCTGGTCATCTTCCACCAACGCCACCTTGGTTTCATGGGGCGTACTGGAAACGTACAGTTCTTTGTTCATTTGAACTCCGGGCCTGCGTCTTGCTCATGCAATCAGTTTGAAAACTGACTGCCGTCATAGGCAGGCTGCACCGGACAATTGGGAAGGGATGGTCAGTCTTGAAGATCGGTGGGCTGTTCCGCACGCATGGGGCAGTCGCTGGGTAAGCGACTGTACGTTTCAGAACCGCTCTACTCCACGTCGGCTGGACGTGAAAACAGACGGATGCGGAATAGGCGTATGCGCGCAGTGCGTACACGTTCCAGCACACGTAACAACTTGAAAACACTTAAGCACCGGTTGCTAGCGGCACCTTCAGGGGTTTGTGACCGCTCTCTCGATCGTTCAGGAAGCTAAAGAGCATTCCTGCTTTGAGGGGGTCGTTACCCGCCCTGGGCAACGCTTTGCTTCAATCCTGTCCGGCCCCTCTTCCTCTGGCCGGCGAGTGCCCTCTATTCAAGGGCGTTTGTTGAATCTTGTTAAATACCTACCCGGCGCTATCAGCGAACGGGCAAAAAGTTCTTCGTGCAAGCTGGGCCCTCGGCCATAGGTTGCACCTTGCGTTGTGCAATCCCTACTCTACAGGATTGCGTCAATTTACGAAACGGCGCATGCGAACATTCATCACGATCCCGAGCGCCAGAAACGTAAACAGTACAGACGAGCCGCCATAACTCATCAGCGGCAACGGAATGCCGGTTACAGGCATAAAGCCCACCACCATTCCGATGTTGACCAGGAGATGGAACGTTAGTACGGCCACAACTCCCATCACCACAAAGGCTCCGGCACGGTCTGGTGCCGTTTGAGCATTGTGGATCAAACGCATCAACACCATGAAGTATAGCAATAAGATGAAAATCGCGCCTACAAATCCATGTTCTTCGCACCAGGCGGCAAAGATGAAGTCCGTATGGGGAACCGGCAGGAACTGCCCTTGCGTCTGGCTTCCCTGCGCCGCGCCTTTGCCCCAGATACCGCCCGAACCCACTGCCACCAGCGACTGTATGACCTGATAGCCCGAACCCTTCGCGTCCGCCTCCGGCTCCACAAACGTCGAAAGACGCTCCTTCTGATACGGTTTTAGCCCGAATTTCCAGACCGCTGGCATCAGCACCCCGGCAATCACCAGGATGACCATTGCGTGCTTCAGCCGCATTCCGCCCAGAAACAAGGCCATGATGGCGATAGGAATATAGGTGAGCGCCGTCCCCAAATCCGGCTGCTTGAGCACCAGCAGCATGGGGATGCCCGCAATCATCCCCGCCTTCATCAACTCGCGGAAAGGCAGTTCTCTCTCCTGGTAGTCGGCAAAGTACTTGGCCATGGCCAGGATAAGGACGAGTTTGACCCACTCCGATGGTTGGAAGTGGAAGAGTTTCAGGTCGATCCAACGACGCGCGCCTAAATACTTCTTGCCAAAGATCAGCACGGCGACCAGCGAAACTATAGAGACCGCATACATCCACCAGGTGTTCTCCAGCAGCAACTGGTAGTTGATCAGGCTCATCACGAACATCAAAATGACGCCGCCCAACAACCAGTAGATCTGCCGTATGTGCATGCCTTCGAACTTGGTATGCAGCGTGGCGCTATAGATCTCCGTTATGCCGAGCGTGCAAATGATCAGCACGAACAGCAGCAGCACAAAATCAAAATCGCGAAAACGTACGTAGCGTGCCATGGTTCCTAGTGCTCCCGTCTTTCGTCCACCACGGCGGGCTGCGACGTGTGCACGGGGGCTTTCTGGTTAGAATTCTGCTTGGGAACTTTGCTTGCTGCCTTCACGGCCACAGGTTCAACCGGTCCGCCGGAAGTCCCGTCGGGCTTGCTTGCCGGCATCCCCGGAGCGCCGGGCGCTTTAGCGAACTTGCCATCCACGGGAATCGTCGTGCGCGAGCCTTGGATCTCGTCCGCGTGCTCGCCCGTGCCGCTGCTGAGTCCTGTCATCTCCGCCGGCTTATTCTGCGCGTCGGTGGCAGGAACAACAGCCTTGACCGCAGGCACGCTTCCATTCGCGGGCGTGGCATTTTCCACCGGAACGCTTCTGCCAGCGACGTTCACCTGCGCCTTGCGCTGCTTCTCCACAAAGGACTTGATGACCTGCGTGGCGATGCGTCCCGCCAGTTTGCCGTGCTCTCCGCCCACAAACAGTACGGCGACAATGATGTCGGGATTGCGGCGCGGCGTGAATCCGACGAACCAGCCGTTGTCCTTGAAATCCGCCTTGTTTGCGACCCGTGATTTTGCGGCGTTGGAAATCGTCTGCGCCGAACCGGTCTTGCCCGCGATGTCGATTCCGGGAATGTGCGCGCTCGGCGCCGTACCGCCCGGCAACAGGACTTCCGTCATCGCATCCGTGATCATGTTCCAACCACCGGGGTCGAGCGCGACTTCCTTCACATCGTTGTAATGACGCACCTGCAAATAGTTTTGCGGCAGCTCCGAAGGATTGGCGACGTGCGGCACGACCAAATGTCCGCCGGTGGAGATGGCTCCAATCGCGCGCATCAGTTGCGCGGGCGTGGTCACCACTGCGCCTTGTCCGATGCCGACCGAGATCGTTTCACCGGCATACCACTTCTGCTTGTAATTCTTTATCTTCCACTCTTCGCTGGGCATTATGCCGCTGACTTCCTGCGGCAGGTCAATGCCTGTCTTCTGCCCAAGCCCCAGCGCAGTCGCATACTTCGCAATGCGCTGGATTCCCAATCGCTCCGCCAGCGTGTAGAAGTACACGTCGCAGGATTGGGCGATCCCCTTTTCCAGGGTCACTCCGCCGTGTCCGCCTTTTTCCCAGCAGGCGAACCGGCGTCCGTAGAAATTAGCTCCGCCGTTGCAATGTACGGCCAGGGTCTGCGCGATGCCTTCCTGCCATCCCGCCACGGACATGATGATCTTGAAGACCGAGCCCGGCGCCAGTTGCGCCTGGATGGCTTTGTTCATCAGCGGCTTGCCCGGATCGTTGATCAGCGCGCTCCACTCTTTCGAGGAGATGCGCACGGCAAAAGCGTTGGGATCGAACGCCGGACGACTGACCAGGGCCAGCACTTCCCCGTTCTTCGGATCCATCGCGATGATCGCGCCTTCGCGGTCGCCCAGCGCTTCCTCGCTCGCGATCTGCAGATCGATATCCACCGTGAGTTTTAGCTGCTTGCCGGGGACCGCTGGCTGGTCGCTGAGTTCGCCCACTTCCTTGCCCTTGCTGTTCACCATCACGCGACGCTTGCCGTTGGTGCCCATCAGCATGTCGTTGTATTCGGATTCCACACCAGACTGCCCGACCACGTCTCCAGAGTTGTTGAACTGGTAGCGTTCCAGGTTCAGCATGTCTTCGCTCACTTCACCGACGTAGCCGATGAGGTGCGCCATGAATCCATTCTTCGGATACAGGCGGCGATGCACGGTAATGGTGTCCAGCTCGGGATACTCGTTGCGGTGCGACTCGATGAACGCAAGCTCGTCGGGCGTGATGTCGAATTTCAGGAAGATGGGCTGATACCCGGGCAGGCTGCTCATGCGCTTTACGCGCAGGCGAAGCTCGTCGGGGTCAAGATGCAATCCGCTGGCGATGCCTGCGATGTCGGGCTCGATATTGCGCGTCTGGTCGCGCAACAGAAGCGCGGAGAAGGACGGATAGTTATCGACGATGATGCGGCCTTCGCGGTCCAGTATCTTGCCGCGCGGCGCGAGGATGGGAACATCCTTGATGCGGTTCTGCTGCGCCAGCGAATCGTACTTCTCGCTGTTCATCACCTGCAGTCGCCAAAGTCCGAACGCAAGCAGCAAAAAAATCGCGAGTATGCCGTACTGCACAAACGTCAATCGCGACGGCGGGACTTTTTCTTCGCGCCCAAACATTCTCTATTTCCCTTATTTCCTGTGCGGGGATACCCCGACCGGCAACTACTTCGCCTATTCGATGCACCACAATCCTTCTCTGATTGTGAGCTTCGGTGACCGCGAATACTATTCGGCGATTTACTTAATACTAAACGAGAGTAGAAGGCGGAAAATGCTGAATTCCAGATTTGTTGCGCGAAAGGATTATGGACTACTGAGGCGGAGGCCTTAGAAATGGCCCTCCTGCTCCTGCTCCCCTCCTCCGATTGAGATTGCGACGACCCAATGGATTAGCAAGCACCGTAATGTACTTACAAAGGTAAGTGGAAAGGGACGCAGAAATCCCTCAAGTATCCTTACGATAAAGCAGGTTCTTCATCGCTTCTCGACGGGCCTCCGCCACTTCGCTCTTGCTCTTGCGTTCGTCGGCGTCCATCGGACGCTTGGTCACAGGGTCGACTGCTTCGGGCTCGCTGCATTCCGGACAGCGGTTCGCAAAGCCGGGTTTGTCCGGCTTCAACTCAAACTCTTCCGAGCAGATGGCGCAGATTTTTATAGGGAAAGCCATACCGTCTCCATGATAACGGAGGTCGCCCGTTTCTGGCTCGCCTCTCCGTCCATGAGATTGGCTTGCTCCGTTCCGCTCCGTTCCGCGATCGAAGCCATGCGATAGCACTGGCCACGCTCTCTACGAAAGTGGCAGGAACCCCCACTAAAGAACGTTGCGCAATCCGGGCATTGCTGAAATAAATTAATCTTTCCCTCGTGTTGGATCGAGGACGAATGTCAGACCTTCCAATATTCAAGGTGCCCGCGCTTCGGCTCGGCAATTCGGGATTATCCGGTCCGTCGTTCCACGAGAGGCTTCTCGACAGCCTTTACGACGGCGTGTATTTCGTGGACAACAACCGCGTCATCCAATATTGGAACAAAGGTGCTGAGATGCTCACAGGGTATCTCGCCAGCGAAATGGTGGGCAGGAACTGCGCCGAGAACATTCTGGCTCACGTCAACGAAGCGGGCTGCGCGCTCTGTCTCAACGGATGCCCGCTCAGTGTCACCATCGCCGATGGTGTGCGCCGCGAGTCCGAGATCTATCTTCGCCACCGCCTCGGACACCGCATCCCCGTCTCCGTCCGTGTAGCTCCCATCGCCAACGAAGCGGGAGAGGTCATCGGAGCCGTCGAAGTCTTCAGCGACCTCACGGCCAAGAAAAATGTCGAACGCAGGATCGGTGAACTCGAGAGCATCGCCTTCCTTGATTCACTCACCGGATTACCCAATCGCCGCTACGTTGAGATGAAGGTGCAACAGGCTATACAGGAAGTCAACGAGTTCGACAGGAAAGTCGGTCTGCTCATGATCGACATCGACGATTTCAAGACCGTCAACGATCATCATGGTCACGATGTTGGAGATGCCGCCATCAGGGCCGTTTGCCAGACGCTGACTCACAACCTGCGTTCGGGAGATACCCTCGGACGATGGGGAGGCGACGAACTGCTGGTGGTCGTCACCGATGTGGACGAGGCCGCGCTCAAGGGGTTTGCCGAACGATGCCGTGTGCTTGTCGCCGGGTCATCGCTCCCCGGCCTGAACAAGCGGATCAAGGTCACCATCTCGCTCGGTGGCGCGCCCCTGCGAAAAGGCGAAACACCCGAGTCCGCCATCAAGAGGGCAGATGAGGCGATGTACAAGAGCAAGGTGAACGGCCGCAATCGTGTCACTCTCGGCTGAAGATTCTGCGAGCCGTAGACCGTAAAACGCGCGCCTACGTCCTCTGCTTGAACCTGTCGAGGAACGCAAACAGCACGACGGCCAGCAGCGCATTGGCGACACC
>JBBRZF010000010.1:0-38975 GCA_038236965.1 Terriglobales bacterium
CGATGGCTTCGGCAATCCATCGCACCACCGTGCGCTCTACCGTGATGCCCGCCGGAGACGAGCGCCACGCGGTATTGTTCTGGTTCAGCACGCTCGCCACCAGGTCGCCCACCGCAGCCACAGGCTCACCCGATCCCAGCACGTATCCATAGAAGCGCGGACTCGGCGGACGAGAATGCGCGATCACGTCGCGCAAGGCATCCAGCGCACTCGCGCCCAGTCCCTGCTCGGGCAGCGGAGTGTCAAACAAAGCGGTGGTCGCCTCACCAGAGGTCGCGGGAAACGATGGCGCCGTATCGAGAGACTCCAGCAGTCCGGCACAGAGGTCTACAGCACGATTGGCGATAAGGCGGAAATGCAATGGAGAAAGTTCAAGTCGGGACATGAGGAAGGCACGTAGGAAGCGCTCAAATTTGCGAACAGCAATTGTAACTCTTGCGCCCCATAAACTTCGGTGTCCCCTTGGGTATCCTCTTGGGTGTCTCTTGGGTTCCCCTTGGGTGACCTTTTGGGTGTCCTTTTGGTGCCCCACGTTCGCGCCCGCTCTTTGGGCGTTAACGTGGGATACGGGTCTGCTTTAACGTACGATCCCAACCAATAAAACCGCCGCCCCCCAGCGGAGCGGCGGTCTCGGAACCCAAGCGCTTCCCTACCTCAGCTTCGCCTCTGCTTGTTTCTTCTCGTCCTCGCGGGCATCGAGCGGAGCCGGAGCGGTATTCGAATTGATGTGCCGCAGGATAAGTAATTTCGAGCGACCTTCTCTGCCTCCCGGCATATAGATCAGCTTCTTCTCCGGATCGAATGCCAGGGTGTGCGCCCTCACATCGGTAGGAATCTCGTCGGCGGCAACCAGTTTTCCGCTGGCGTTCATTACGGAGATCGCGCCGTTCGCCGCGGCAAACAGCGTCTTGCTGCCTTCATCGAACCAGAGCTGATCGACTCCCGCGGGTGCGGCAACGCGCGAAACTTCTGCGCCCGTATCCGCATTCAGCGCGAGCACCGCGAATCGCACGGATACATACAGACGGTCGAGTTTGGAATCGTAAGCAATTCCCGTAGGCTGCGAGGCGTTCACCGCGTAGCGCTTCACGATGCGAAGTTGCGGGTCGAGCGCCACGATTGATCTTCGGTCCTGCACCGTCACGTACGTCAATTCGCGCGCGGTATCGCTGGCCATGTACTGCGGACGGCCTTCCAGTTTCACGTGCGCCGTTTCCTTGTTTGTTCCCAGGTCGATCGCGCTGAGCGACTGCGTCATGCCATTGGCAACCAGCAATCGTTTTCCGCCCGGGGCAAGCATCAGCGAATCCGGAGCGATCGAAATCGGCATCACCTCTTCGACCTTCCATCCCTCGATGAGGATGACCACGATCGTATTGTTGCCCGTGTTGCCGATGTAAATGCGTCCGGCTTCTTCGTTCACGGCGATAGCACGAGGCGCGGCCATGTTGATGATGTGGGCGATGATGCGCCGCTTCACCGGATCGAAGATATCGACCGTGCCCGCTCCAGCGTGCGTCATCACCAGCATGCCCTTGGCAAAGGCGAGGGCATCAAAGCCGGGGCGTCCAGGAATGTCGATGATGGCGACCTGACGAACGGTCATGGCCTGCAAGGCCAAACACATCAAGAGAACCAGGGGTATGAGTACGAATTTTGCTCTTGGCATCGGGTATCTCAACAGGCACACAAACACTTTGGCCTACAGAGAGAGTGGGATGCAGGGAACTCCCTTGCTGCTGCCCGATGCGAAAGGTAAGTTGCTCTTGCCCTCGATATAATGTGGCGCGAGCCCTCGCTCGCGGAAGTTGGCTTTCCACAAACAAAAAGCCCGGCATCTCTGCCAGGCCTCCGCTTCCAAACTTAACGAAAGCTTAATCGCCGATGTTCATCGCGCGCTTAAACGAACCGCGCTCTGCCTGAATCTTGTCCTGCAGCAGCGTGATCGCATAGATCAATTGCTCAGGCCGTGGCGGACATCCCGGAACATATACGTCCACCGGAATCCACTGGTTAACGCCCTGCACCAGCGCGTAATTATTAAATACTCCGCCCGACGTGGCGCATGCGCCCATCGAGATGACCCACTTCGGTTCCGGCATCTGTTGATATAGCTGCCGGATGACCGGCGCCATCTTTTGCGAGACGCGTCCCGCGATGATCATCAGGTCCGACTGTCGGGGCGAAGGACGGAACACTTCCGCTCCGAAGCGCGCGATGTCGAATCGCGACGCGCCCATAGCCATCATCTCGATAGCGCAGCAGGCCAGTCCGAATGTCATGGGCCAGATGGAATTCTTGCGAACCCAGTTCACCGCGTTATCAAGCGTGGTCAGCATCACGCCTTCCTGCTCGTTGTCGCCGCCATAGGCGAGCGTCGCGATGCGCGACCCACTCTGCGGATCTCCCGCCAGGTCGGCAAAGCGCTCCCGTCCGGTGGTGGGGTCTCCAACCGGAGAAAGCGTGTTGTCCACTGCTCGATCGATTCTCTCGTTGCTGTTCATTGCGATTCCTATTGTAAATGTCCCTGCCCGTCAGATGCCAGTCCAACCGGCAGGGACTCAACTCGCTTCTCGCAAACCCCCGCCAATCAAGCCTTTTCGCCTACGGATTCAATACGACCTTGCCGAACATATTGCTCTTTTCCAGATATTCGTGCGCGGCCGCGGCTTCCCGCAGCGGAAAACTCTTGTCCACAACCGGCTTCAGCCGTCCAGCAAAAACGTGTTTCAGCGCCTCGTGCAGCTCCCCCATGTTTCCCATGAAAGAGCCGAGGAAACTGAGTTGCTTGGCAAACAGGAAACGTATATCGAAATTGACTTCGCCTCCGGTGGTCGCTCCGCAGGTCACGATGACGCCGCCCGGCTTCAGCGACTTCATGCTCTCGCCCCACGTCGCCTTTCCCACATGCTCGAATACCACATCCACTCCCTGCCGCGCCGTTATCTTCTTCACTTCGTCGGAGATCTTTTGCTTGTAGTGGTCGATGGTGTAGTCCGCGCCAAGTTCGCGCGCTCGCTCCAGTTTGTACTCGTTTCCCGCCGAGGTAATGACCTTGCAGTTGAAAAGCTTTGCGATCTGGATAGCCGCCGTCCCCACTCCAGAACCAGCGCCCAGCACCAGCACCGTCTGTCCCGGCTGGATATGCGCGCGACCCACCAGCATGTGCCACGCCGTCACGTAAACAAGCGGCACGCTCGCCGCTTCGTCATACGTAAGCTCTGCGGGTATCGGGATGACGTTCACCCTCGGCACAGCAATGTATTCCGCATCGCCGCCCGGCACGCGATAACCGATCACGCTGAATTGCGCGCAGAAATTCTGCTGTCCGCTCACGCATTTTTCGCAAATGCCGCAGAACACCATCGGCGCCAGCAACACGCGCGTTCCCACCGCGATGTCCGTGATGTACTCGCCCACTTCCGCTACCTCGCCGGCGATATCGCTTCCCGGAATCTGTGGCAGCGGAACGCCCGGCACGCCTTCGCGCACAAAAATATCCAGATGGTTCAGCGCGCACGCCTTGATCCGCACCAGCACCTGGTCTTTGCGCAACACTGGGTCAGGAACCTCTTCGTACTTCAGGACCCCGGGACCGCCATGCTCGTGAAACCGTATCGCTTTCATCGCTCGCTCCCCAACAGGATCTTCCCTGCTGCAATATCTTTTACCAGCCCCAGGTCTGCTTCCAGAAAATCAAATTCCGGCAATTCTTCTCGACGCACCCAGCGCACGTCTTTGAATATCCGGTTCTCCAACTCCCCCGTGAATTTCTCGACCAGGTAGAAACCGAGTTCGATGACGTTTCCGTTTTTGTAGCTGTGTTGTATGCGCGCAACTTCGCGCCCTATCTCCGCCTCGATGCCCAGCTCTTCTTCCAATTCGCGTACCAAGGCTGCGCCGGATTCTTCTTCGGGCTCAATCTTCCCGCCCGGAAACTCCCATTGCAGCGGCATCGGCTGATGCCGTGTGCGCTGGCAGATAAGTATCTTCTCCTCGCGCACGATGAGCGCGGCCACAACCTGCTTCATGGTGAGTCCCGTCTTTTGTCTAGGAGATACGTTCCAGGTACTGGCCCACCAGTCGTGCCGCATGTTCGCAGAGCGCGCGATCTTCCGCGTCGAATGCCGCTGGTTCGTGACTATCGATATCCAGTTCGCCCACCACCGCGCCGCGCACCCTTATCGGAACCACGATCTCCGACTTCGTCTTCAGCGAGCACGCAAGATAGCGCGGGTCCGCATTCACATCGTCCACGACGACGGTGTTTCCGCTCGATGCTGCCGCGCCGCAGATTCCCTCATTCAGCGGTATTCGTTTATGCGGCGTCTCGTCGCCCACAAACGGTCCCAGCACCAGCATGGGCTCCGTGCCCGGCTGTTCTTCGATCATGTAGAAGCCCACCCAGTTGTACTTGGGGAGATGTCGCTGCAGCCGCCCGACGATCACCGTCATTAGGTCATCCACCGTCGGCTGACCCGGTGCAAGCTGCTCTAGTTCTCTGGAGAGTTCCTGCTGTGTCGCCATAGCAGACTATTTAATCACAGCCTCGTCCAGGCGACGCACGCCCGGGACTTGCGGAAACAGCTCCGGATGAATTGCCCACGCCAGTGCAAGCATTCCGGCCATCAGCGTCGTTGCCGGGGTATTCAGCAACTCGTCGGAGATACAGTAAACGCGAGCCGATTTCGCCGCCGCCAGGTCGCACCAGTCCCGGTCGCGAATCATCTTCTCCAGCGGAACTCGATCTCCCGCCCCGCACCACGCAGCAACGATCACATCGGGAGCCATCTCGCGTACGGCCTCGGCAGTCGTATGCTTCCCCGCCTCGCCCACGAACTCGCCTCCAGCGGCCTCCACCAGCTCCCGCACCCACGGTTGCGAGTGGATGATCGGCTTCCCCCACTCCTCGCAGAAGACGCGCAGCCTCCGCGACTGTGCCGTCCTGCTGCGCACGCGCGCAATGGACGATTTCATCTCCGACACCAGTTCCGCGCCCCTTTCGGCCTCGCCCATGATGCCCGCTATGGCCATCGTGTCCGCGTAGATGTCGTTCATCGTGCGCGGAGCAAGTCCCAGAAAGCGCACTCCCGCCTTCAGGATTTCCGCAACCGCATCCAGTTGGTAGGGGACGCACCCGATCACCAGGTCCGGCTTCGCATTCACGATCTGCTCCGCTTGCGCCGTCCAAGAATCGGAGACGATGAGCGGATCGAGTTCGTGCAGACCGTCGCAGACGTCGGCGCAGTATCGCGTGCACGCCACGACTTTATCAAGCAGCCCGAGCCGGTCCAGAGTCACCGTCGCACTCGGTTGCAGGCTTACTACTCGCTTGGGAAGATGTTCGGAACGCATCGCGCGAACTCTACCGCTGAGGATGGTAGATAGTCCAGTGTTTCTCTTCGGCCAGTTCCGCCAGCTTGGGTTTGGGATTCACCGCAAAGGCGTGCCGCGCCACAGCCAGCATCTCGGCGTCGTGGATGGAATTGCCGAATGCCGCGTCCACCGTGCGTTTGATGAGTTCCTGGATGGCCGTGGCCTTCTTCGGGCCGGTCGGAACCCGGATCAATCGCTCGCTCGCCAATCCGCCTTCGCAATGCACTTGCGCGGAGATCACGCGCTCGGCCGGGATACAGAAACGGCGCGCGCCTTCGGTGATGACCCAGTCATTCGTCGAGGAAACCGCCCACATCTCGCATCCCATTTCGTTCAGGTAATGCGTCACTTCCTGCATCTCCGGAAAGATTCGCGGAGAAACGACGGTGGAGAAGAATTCGGCGGCGGCCCGTTTTATCTCGGCCTCGCTCACTCCCTTGTGCATGCTCACCATCTCGCCGCACATCGTCTCTTCGTCCACTTCGCCGCGCTTGTATTCCTCATAGCGCGGCAGCGCCCACTTGGCCACTTCCGCCGAAACAAGCCCCCGCTCGATCTCCCAATAGAAGAAGTCCGCCCCGGCATCGCCATCCCATAGCGTCCCGTCGCAGTCGAAGACGGCTATCCTCGGCTTGATCTTGATGACCGATCTGACAAAGGCCGCAGCCGGCCCCACTGAGATTGTTGGCATCGCCCTATGAGGATAACAAATCTTCGAGAACCGTTCTGGAAAACTACGGAAGCCTCTAACAACCCGGGTGCCCCATTCTGAGCGAGGCGAAGGGTAGGAACGCATCACCCTCAGAACTGCAAGGATGATCTGCATCAGGGCACGACTTCAGTCGTGCCGTTTCCGCTTATCGCACATCGGGGGCTTTACAGGCTGCTGAAAAATGACTCAAAGTAGTAATTCGAGCTTTTCCGCAAACGAAGATTCAACAACTTGCGACTCGTGTTTCGGCGGAAAATTGACCGAAATTACTCAGTTGGTTCATTTTTCCGCAGCCCGTTTAGCCCCTGCGACCCTTCCTTTGTTGAGCGTACCCAAGCCTGACACGGTGAGCGACGCAGCCGCGTAGTCGATCCACCCTTTGTTTTCGTTTCGGATCACCACGATCTCGCAAGGTTTCTGAGTTTACCCCGGTCGACTTTTCTTTGTGACCTTCGCGTACTTCGTGTCTTCGTGGTCCCGTGTTCAAAATGAAAGCCCGCTATTGCAGGAAGAACATCGCCACCGTCATCACGACCGTAATAATCGTCGCCGACCACGCGATCACGTTGAAGATGCGCGAGTTCGTGTATTTCCCCATCAGGTCGCTCTTATTGATAAGAACCAGCATGGCAATCAGCACAAACGGCAGCACCGCGCCATTCACCACCTGCGACAGGATGCTGATCCTCACCAGAGGAATATTCGGCAGCAGGATCACGCCCGCGCCCGCAATGATGAGGATGGTGTAGAGCCAGTAGAAAACAGGTGCCTCGGAAAACTTCTTGTCCAGCCCCGACTCGAATCCCAAGCCTTCGCAAACCGCGTAAGCCGTCGAGATCGGCAGAATCGATGCCGCAAACAACGACGCGTTGAACAGTCCCGCCGAGAACAGTATGTAAGCGTAGTTCCCTGCCAGCGGACGCAGCGCTTGTGCGGCGTCTGCGGCATCGCGCACCTCGCGGTGCCCGTGAACGTATAGGGTGGCCGCGGAGGCAAGCATGATGAACGCCGCTACAATCGCGGCAAATACACACCCCGCGATGACATCGATTCGCGAGAACCGATAATCCTTCACCGACACGCCTTTCTCCACGATGGAGGATTGCAGATAGAACTGCATCCACGGCGCGATGGTGGTACCCACAACGCCGACCACCATGTAGAGATACGACGATTCCTTCAACTCATGGAGTGCAGGCAGTTTGACCGTCGCAACGACCGCATCTTTCCAAACCGGATGCGCCAGAAATCCCGCCACAATGTAGGCGATGTAGAAAGACGACGCCAGCAGGAAGACCTTCTCCATGCTTTTGTAGCTTCCCTTTACAACCATCAACCAGACCAGCAGTGCGCAAGCAGGAACGCTAACCCAGCGCGTTATGCCGAACAACTCAAGACTCGACGCAATGCCCGCGAACTCCGCCACCACGTTCCCGAAATTAGTGATCACTAATCCAACCATCACCAGGAAGGTGATGCGAAATCCGAACTCTTCGCGGATCAGGTCGCTGAGACCTTTGCCGGTCACGGCGCCCATGCGCGCCGTCATCTCCTGCACCACGATCAAGGCGATCGTGATAGGGATCATCGTCCACAATAACCGATACCCAAACTGCGCTCCGGCTGCTGAATAGGTCCAGATGCCGCCCGCGTCGTTATCGACGTTGGCGGTGATGATACCTGGACCGACAACGGCCAGGATCATCGCTAATCGAACCTTCCAGAGCTTCAGTTTTTTCATGCGCAGGATCAGACATAAGGATTTGCAACGGAAGTCTCAGCATAAACGCGCAAAGCATTTCGCGCCACCCCCGTTCATCTATTCCATCAACAGATTCCCCACTTCGTCTCGCATAACGCGGCCCGAGCGGGGAGTTCGATTGCTTGTTACTGGTCTTAGAGTTTCGCTCTTAGAATACTGATCACGTCGTCCGCCGTGATCACGCCTGTCAGCACTCCGTCGTCGTCCACGACCGGCAAGGTGATCAGGTTGTATTTGTCGAATGTCTCGGCCACTTCGTGTTCGTCCGCGCCCGGATGGCACGAGATCAGCGGCTCTATCGTCAGCTCCGACAGCGGAGTCTCCGGCGTGGAAAGCACCAGTTGCGCCAGCGGAACTGCGCCTACCAGCTTCTCGCCTTCCGCGATCAGGTAGATGGTGCTCATGCTTTCAAGCCCGCCTTCAAAGTGTCGCAGCATCTCGATCGCGTCGCTCACACGCGCCGACGGAGCCAGCGCCATGTAGTCGGTCGTCATGCGACCCGCCGCCGTATCTTCTTCGAAGTCCAGCAGCTCTTCTACATCTTCGCGCTCCTCTGGCTCCATCTCTTCCAGGATCGCGTCGGAACGCTCCTCTGTCAGTTCGTTCAACAGATCGGCCGCAGCATCCGGATCCATTTCTTCGACGATGTCCGCCGCGCGGTCCGAATCGAGCGAATTCAGGAGCGAAACCTGCATCTTCGGATCGATCTCTTCCAGCGCCTGCGCCGCCACGTCTTCATCCAGGTCTTGGAATACCGCATCGCGTTCCGCCGGAGCCAGGTCTTCGATGATGTCCGCCAGGTCGGCCGGATGCAGCTTCGAAAGCTTGTCAGAAGATATCTTCAGATGAACACGCCGCGCCGGGTCCGTCTCGATCAGGTTCACAAATTCCCACGGGATCAGGATCGGCGGAATCTTCGCCAGCAATGGCCGCAGTGCAGCGCCCGGCACAACATTCTTCAGCAGACGCCGAATCGCTCCCCGCGCGCCCACATCGACAGCGGCCAGTCTGTATGTCAGCGTTCCGTCTGCGGCGGTCACTTCATGGATATGAACGTCGTTCACGCGCACGACTTTGCGTCCGTGTACGTCGATGATCTGCTGGTCCAGCAGATCGCGCTCCAGCAGCAGCATCCCTTCCGAACTCGAATAGTCGTGCCAATCCGCCGGCCCAACCGTCGCGCGTATCGACCCGTTGATGCTCTTCACCGACTTTACCGAAAGCAACCGGTCGCCTTGCGGAGTCCTCACCACAAAGCCGGAAACGTGCGCCGTGTCTTCCTGCGGCACCAGCGCGACTTCGCGCACGCGTCCCGCCTTCGCGCCCGAAGGCTCGAACACTGTGCGACCCAGTAGGTCACTCAACGCGATGGGAACAGGATGCATCTCTCGCAGGATAACTCCGCGCGATGTGAGAAGCCAGCCGAGAAATGCTCATGCGATACTGGCTCTACCGGCCATGCAAAGTTTTCAAGTGAATGCAATCCTCTTCGATCTCGACGGAGTGCTCGTCGACTCCACTCCCTGCGTCACTCGCGTGTGGGCCCAATGGGCCGTCGAGCACGGCTACGATCCCGCTGAAGTCGTAAAAATCGCCCATGGACGCCGCGCCATCGACACCGTCCGCTTCGTCGCTCCTCATCTCGACGCCGAAGCCCAGCTCAAGGAACTCGAACGCCGCGAACTCGCCGACACCGAAGGCATGATCGTCATCCCCGGTGCCGCCCAATTGCTCGCCTCCATCCCGACCGACCGTTGGACCGTCGTCACCTCCGGAACCCGCGCCTTGGCCACCATGCGCCTCCGCGTTGGCGGACTTCCCGTCCCTTCAAAAATGGTCACGGCCGATGACATTGCCCTCGGCAAGCCCCATCCCGCCCCATACCTGAAAGGCGCGAAGATGCTAGGCTTCCCGCCCGCAACCTGCCTCGTCGTAGAAGACGCGCCCAGCGGCATCGCCTCCGCACACGCCGCCGGCATGCGCGCCTTCGGAGTCCCCACCACCTACCCCGCAGCCGAACTCCACCACGCCGACATCCTTCTGCGCTCCCTCTCCCAGATCAAAGTGCATCTTCTTCCCGCCCGAAATCAGCACCACGAATCCCTCCTAGTCGAATGGATTACTTAAGCCCGGCCCTGCCTTTCTTCGTGTCTTCGTGGTGAAAAATCGTTCGGAACCCCACCACCTGCCCACCCGAACTTGCCCTTCTCCGTGTCTCCGTGTCTCCGTGGTGGATGTTGCTCGTGGATGTCCACCTCCGCTTTCGAAATCGATGGTGATATTGTGTTCGCTACAGACATGCGTTGACATTTGCACGCGTCAAAGGGCAAACTCTTGAATTCCCTGCGGGAAATGTTTTTACCGCATCTCCATGGGACAGGCCATGTTGTAATGCGAGGCCAATACATTTTGCGAACGCATCTTTTTCTGCGGAGCAAATAGCGAGGGCGGTACACGGACCAGCAATGAATGCAACGAGGGTCTCCTATACGCTGGAATCAACGCTCGAAGCCGTGAATAAAGCCGAAGAAACGGCCCAGGCGTTCGCCTCGAAATCGGGTTTCGACGAGGACGAGGGGCAGCGCATTGCAATGGCTGTGCGCGAAGCTACCGTGAACGCCGTTCTTCACGGCAACGCGTACGATCCCAATAAGCGCGTCACCGTCGCCTTTGAATGCAGCGAGGAAGCGCTCACGATTTCCATACGGGACGAAGGAAAAGGACTCGAGTCAGAAGAGATTCCCGATCCACTCGCTCCGGAAAACCTGCTGAAACAGTCTGGCAGAGGTATCTTCCTCATCCGGGCATTCATGGACGAAGTTCGGTTCCGCAACATGGATCCCGGGACAGAGATAACCCTAATCAAGCGCGTCAGCGGTGCGGACCGCGACGGCAAGGAGGCTTCCAAGTGACAATGAAAGCAAGCACACGCCAAGTGGACGGCATCACCATCGTTGACCTGAGCGGCCGCATCACCCTCGGCGAGGGCAGCGTCGTTCTGCGCGACTCCATTCGTGACCTGGTCGGCGCAGGCAACAAAAAAATCCTGCTCAACCTCGGCGATGTTACCTACATCGATAGCTCCGGCATCGGCGAACTGGTCAGCGCGTTCACCAGCGTCCGTAATCAGGGCGGCGAACTGAAGCTCTTGAACCTCACCAAGAAGGTTCACGATCTTCTCCAGATCACCAAGCTCTACACCGTCTTCGATATCAAAGACGACGAAGCAGCCGCAATCCAGGCCTTCAACGCATAACCTCTCCTCGAACGGCGGCTCGCACCAGCGGGCCGCTGTCGAGGCGTAATCCCCTCACTCCCGCTTTTCCGATTCGCATTTCGCAATTCGCAATTCCCTTACACCGAGGGCTTCTCTTCTTCATCCTTCACGGCAGACTTGAACCCGCGTATTGCCTCGCCCATGCTCTTCCCAAGCCCGCTTATCTTGCTCGGTCCAAACAGCATGATTATGATGACGAGCACAATAAGCAGCTCCGGCATTCCAAGTTTTCCAATCATTCGTGTTCCTCTCTAACGCGTTGACGGGAGCAGCAGAGCTGCTCCCGTACTCGGACCTGTTGCTGTTTATGCTGACCTGATCGTGCCGTTGAATCCATCCGGGAAGAAGCCGCCCATGGTCGTGCCACCTGCGTAGACGATCTTCAATACCTCCGATGTGCTGCGCGCAATCGCCAATCCGTTCGCGCCATTGAAGAAGATTTTGTTCCACGTCGGAGGAATGTCCTTCGCGTCAACCGGCGGTTGCTGGATTCCTAGCTCGATCATCTTCAGACGGATCGTGCCCGAGTGCTCGGCCTCCGTAAGCGCGATGCGCGCCGCTGCCGCCAGATAGGTTTTGTTTTGAATCAGCGGAGCGGCCCCCGCGTAAGCGCTCACTCCCACATCTTCGAAGTCTCGCGACAACTTCAGAAACGCCTGGTAGCTGCCGAACCCAAAACCAAGCGCGTTCAGGTTGATGGTCGGCTTTTTAACCGCCGCTGAGCCCAGCGCGGAACGCAGGAAGGCCACATGCGCCTGCTCGTCTTCCAGTATCTGCTGCGCGATGTGGCTTATCGAGGGCGCATTGCCGAGGTTCACTTTGTGGCCGCCCATGGTTGGCCCCGTGGTGGACGACGCCGACAGCAATCCCGACTGCACCAGCGTCTTGCCCGTCACCGCAACGGTGTAAAACTCTGCTTCCAGATACTCCAAATTCAGCGCAAAGTTGAGGATGTCGACATCGGTGATGGCGGCGGCCTGCGCCTCCATAGGTTCTACCATTCCAATCACGCTGCTGCCGATCAGCGATGCAGCGGTAAGACCGACCGTCGTCAGGCCGATTCCTTTAGCGAATTGCCGGCGGTCAAATTTCTTGCCCACCAACTCTTGGAGAAAATCTAGTTTTGACATGGGATACTTTCCTTTTAGTGATTTACTTCCCCATTACGATTCTCACTCTCTGCGCGCGGATGTAGCGAGCGATAGAAACTTTGGTTGCATCCGGTTGGGAACTTCGGGAGAGCGGAATTCCAGATCACAACGCTCTTATGCGGGGTATCGCCTACGGAGTCATCGGGCAGTAGCTCTCTTACGCTGGAGGTGTGGCCACCATGAAATTTTCCCATGGTGGCCACTCTTGACCGCATTGCGTCGGCAGTTCTGCCCCGTGATGGTTCGAGGGATTGAAGCGTCGATCATTACGGACGGCTTGCGTCGAGCCCCCTTAAGAACTCAATCATGTCTTTGCGCTCTTCGCTCTTCGGCACATAGAAGGGATGGGGGGCTGAAGCTCCTCGCTTCGGGTCGAGGAGTTCATCCAAGTTGCTAACTGAATTGTCGTGCAGGAACACAGGCTTTCTCGCAAGATCAAGTAAGAGTGGCAGAGCGATGCCGCGATCCTCTCCGCGCAGGCTGGCATTTACCACCGCCATCTTGTCATCAAAAGTCGCGCCCGGCGTGTCCTGCACAGGATTCAAGGGCGGTTGCCGCTGCGCGAGGACGCTAGGGTTATCACCCGGAAAAATCTTCTTCATAGGAACCATGACCGCTGGCACACGCTTGCTTTGGTCCACGTTATGGCACTCCGTGCATCCGGCTGTGCGGAACAACTCGCGTCCGTGCGATGCGGACTTTGCATTTACTTGGGCGCCTCGTGGCGCTTGCAGACCGACTAAGTAGGCGTTCAAATCGAGCAGCTTCGCATTGTCAACGCGCACACCCAGCGGTGCGTCTTCGCTACCGGGGTTTTTGCGTGGCGATGCTTTTACGTAGGGGTACCCTGTCACGTTGGTAGCCGCAAGCACTTTGACGTAATTGTCGGCGATCTCATCTCCGGCGGGGCCGCCGAGTTTGTGCAGGAAGGCACGTCCTCCTGGCGAGGTCAGATTGGTGGGGTCGAAGAGACCCGTGTAAACCAAGTTGCTGAAATTGTCGAGTCTAGCAATGCTGCCTTCACTCCCGAACGGGGCAGCAAGGTCTTGGCGGAATAGCGGCGAGTTATGCATTGGGTCGCCGTTGCCGTCAGGTGAATCGTCGAACATGCCGATCGGATAGAACTTCGGATTGGAGAGATAGGCGTCAACTTCCTCTTCGGTCGAATTCTCCGTGAGCCCAGTCGGCGCCCGGCCAAGAGTTTTACCCTTATTCGCCTTCAGCGTTAATTGAAGCAGCGGGTAAAGTGCGCGGGAGTTGGCAGCCGTGGCGCAGATCGCTCCCAGATTCAGGTCATGGTTGGCGAGGCCATCCTGACGATGCCCAATGGAGCCGCCGTTAGGGACGCTGAAGACCGACCTATCGGTAACGGTATGACAGAGAGCGCAACTGGCTCCTACCTTGTCACCCTTTGTTATGTCGATTGCCCCGTCACCGTTCGAGTCTTTTGCAGGCATGCCGATGATCGCATTCGCACTAACCAACTTGGCAGTCATGGCCGGATCGTTCAGGATGGTCGAACCCTGACCGCTGGGATCCGCCTTCAACTGCTTCGTTAATTCCTGCCGCGTGCCGGGGTCAATGGCATCCACGTCCACTTGCAGACCTAGTTGGAGGGCCTTCAGGGGAGTGACTTTCGCGGCCACCATTCCCGCTGGAAGACGCATGGCATCCGTCCAGAAGCTCTCATTCCCGAAGGTCTCGAACCGGAAGACATCTCGTCCTTTTGCAGCGTTTCCGTCTTCCCTCGGCGCAGGAGTTCCCTGATTTGCCGGGCCATCGGAGGCTGAGGATGCGAGTGCGGAACTGTGCGAATCTTTACGCAGCCATCCCATTAGTAGAAACATCGTCAAAGCGAGGAAAAAGCAGATTGCAAGGCGAGGAATCGAACTATTTTTCACAAAGTCTCCGTGACGTGCTCTCGTCCGCGACAGCGGCTCTTTTTGCTGCATACCAAAGGTGACGGCCATCATTACCTCATGGGCATCAGTCTTTGGTTTGGGAGAGGCTCGCCTCTCCTAGGTAATAGTTGTTAAGCGGTTGAAATTGATTTTTCCGTTGCGTAGAGGAAGAACCCGCCCTTAGGCATCTACTTGCCCGTACGATTCCCACTGCCTGCGCGCGGATGTAGCGAGCTCTAGAAACTTTGGTTGCATCGGTTTGGAACTTCGGGAAGAGCCGAATTGCACTCTAGTGCGGGGGCTCGACTACGCGGAGTGATCGCGCAGTAGCTCTCTTACGCCGCAGGCCTGGTCGCCATGAAATTTTCCAATGGTGCCACTCTTGGCTGCATTCCCAGCACCCTGACGGCAGCCAAGGTGAAGGCGCACAAGCTGGTCATCGTTTCCACGTCCGTCGAAGTGAACTGATGATCTTCGCTATGCGATGCGATCCAGAGTGTGCCGAATTCCGAACCGTCCTGCATCCGAAGCGGCAGCACCAATCCTTCCACTATCGCTGGCCTTGCCTCCGCAAAATATTTGAAGACTTTCTCGGGACGCGAGAAAAGCTGCGGACTGTTCAGATCAAGCGTAACCCCGCATGGACTCCAGTCCCGAGGAGTGCATCCTCCCATCGCCCCGGCAAGCGCACCGGAGAGGGAATCCCAGCGGAAAACTTTGCTCCCATCCTCTGCCGTATCCAGCACGCTCAATCCGGAAGTACCGGCGCGACAGGACCGAAGCGCTGCTTCTGTCAGTGCGCGGACCAATCCTTGCGTATCCCGGTCGCAAACGTATCGTGCGAGCCTTTGCAGTTCCAGATGGGTGGCATCGTTATCTACCGGTCGCGGAGCGCGTCGCGAAAGCTCACGGGTGATAAGTATGGAAGCGATCGTGTCCGGTATCTTTACACGCGACGCCGACCAGTCACCCTTGGCAAAATGGTTTGCCAATTCAACGCGATTCCAGCAGCCGATCTTGTTGAAGATCACGTGCAACGCGCTCTTAACCGCCTGCTCGGTGATTCCCAACTCCGCGGATATCTCGCGATTGGAATATCCGAACGCGACAAGGTGCCCTATCTCCGATTGACCGGACGACAATTTCAACTTCATGTTTCTCCCATAAGAGCGAAACAACTCCGCCTTCAAACTCGCATCGACTCTGCATATTCGAATGGTTTGAACCTTTAGACGTCATAGTTCTCTCGCCGGGTTTCCCCACCAACACCGCATTTACGTCTGCACCTTCCCTCCTCTGCCCGCCCTTGCCTTTCTTCGTGTCTTCGTGTCTTCGTGGTGAAAAGCTATTCGGAACTCCACCGCACCCTCCACCCGATCTTGCCTTTCTCCGTGTCTCCGTGGTGAAAAGCTATTCGCAACTCCACCTCCCCCTCCACCCGAACTTGCCTTTCTTTGTGTCTCCGTGGTGGATGTTGACCTTCCCAACTTCTTGTCAAGCCCCTCCAAGCCTCCAAAATGAACTAAGTCTCTCATTCCATTCCAAATATAATTCCGTCCGCGATGTCCAGTTGGACCCCTCCAATCTGTCATAATAGATACAGAGATCAAAACCAAAGGCCGCGCTCAATCAGCGCGGCCTTTCAAGTCTCGCCTTTGATCTTCAAACTGACAACTGGCAACCGACAACTGGCAACTGCTCTTCTCCCCAAGCGCGGCCTTTCAAGTCTCGCCTTTGATCTTCAAACTGACAACTTCCCCAAGCGCGTCCTTTCATGTTTTGCCTTTGATCTTCAAACTGGCAACTGGCAACCGACAACTGGCAACTGCTATTAAGTTCTTTGTTTTCTATATTTCACTACTTAAACCCAAGCAGCTCAATATTTTAGCGCCCTCTTCCCGCTAAAATATTGAAAACAAAGAACCAGAAAAGAGACAAAAAGAGGGGGGAGGGTGCCGTAGCTGCCCCTCCCCGCTGAATGCTGACAATCGACTCCCGATTATTGCCTTACTCTAGTCCCAGTTTCTTCCACATCGCCGACACTCGCTCCTTCACTTCCGAAGGCATCGTCAACTCATCCGGCCAAGGACGCGTGAAGCCTTCCGTCGGCCATTTGCGCGTCGCATCCACGCCCATCTTGGAGCCGAAGTCCGGCATGCGCGCCGCGTGGTCCAGCGAATCCACCGGCCCAAGCGTGAACTGTATGTCGCGTTCCGGATCGATGTTGTTGAAAACGCGCCAAGTCACTTCCGCCAGGTCGTTCACGTTGCAGTCTTCGTCCACTACGACGACGCACTTGGTGAACATCGCCTGTCCAAGCGACCAGATAGCGCTCATCACCTTGCGCGCTTGTCCCGGATAAGACTTCTTGATGGAGATGATCATCAGGTTGTGGAACACGCCTTCCGGCGGAAGGTTCACGTCCACCATCTCCGGAATCGTCATCTTCATCAGCGGCTTGAAGATAGACCCGACGGCCTTGCCCATCCAAGCGTCCTCTTGCGGAGGCTTGCCGACGATGGTCGTCGAGTAGATGGGATTCTTGCGGTGCGTAATGCACTGCACGTGGAAGACTGGATACAGGTCCTCCAGCGAGTAGAAGCCCGTGTGATCGCCGAATGGGCCTTCCACGCGTAGCTCGTCGAGGTTCACGTAGCCTTCCAGCACGATCTCCGAAGTCGCGGGAACTTCCAGGTCAACGGTCTCGCACTTCACCAGTTCCAGCGGCTTCTGCCTGAGGAATCCGGCGATCATGTATTCCTCGACCTCTGGCGGCGCAGGCACGATGGCCGAGAACATCACCGCCGGATCGGTTCCGATGGCGACAGCGACCTCCATCTTGCCCTTCACCGTCTTGCCTTCGGTGATGCGCGCCCCGCCGCCGCTGGTGCGCATCATGTCGATGGCGGCATTCAGTTGCTCCGCACTCCCTGCGGCGACACCGGCGCCCGAACGCAGACGCTCGCGATAGTGCTCGGCTCCGCCCTTGTGCCGCTGCCAGTGCATGCCCGTCGAGGTGGCGTCATACACCTGCATGCGATACGCGCCCATGTTGCGCCTCCCCGTCTTCGGGTCGCGCGTGGTGACGCAAGGCAAGGTGATGAAGCGTCCGCCGTCCTGCGGCCAGCATTGCAGTATGGGGAAATCGAGCAGTGAGAAGTTGTCCCTCTTGATGACCTCCTTACAAGGCCCGGTCGAAACCGTCTTGGGGAAGAAACTGCCCATCTCGGCCAGCATCGGCAACATCTTCACCTTGTCGAGGAAGCCTTGCGGCGACTTCACGTCCATAAACTGCCGTATGCGGTCCGCCACCTGGTCGAACGAGTCCGTCCCCAGCGCCATGTTCATGCGCCGCTCGCTGCCAAACTGGTTGATGAGCACCTGCGCGCCCTTGTACCCCTTGACGTTCTCGAACAGCAGCGCCGGCCCCCCCGGCCCCTTCCCACCCCGCCCCCCCCACTTGGAAACCCGGTCCGTGATTTCGGTGATCTCCAGAATGGGATCGACTTCGGCTTTAATGCGCTTTAGTTCGCCGGCGCGATCCAGCGCGGCAATCCACTCTCTAAGGTCGTTATAAGCCAAGGACGCTCCAATCGAATACAGGTGTGAACAGGCCATTATACGAGAGCGAGTATTCCGGTCCCGATACCTTTGAACCAACCTCCTGTTCCTGCCAACTCTGCTGAAGGTTTTCACATCCAAGTTCCTGTTACACATAATTCTTTGAAGGGCCCGAAGAGACCTCATGGCATCTGTTTCCCTGCAAGAAAAAGTTCATCTGCACGTACTCTCCATCCTTACCTTGAACCCTGCCAAGGAAGCAAGCGTCGACGAAGCGCTGCGCCATGTGGCTTCGCTTACTGCGAAGGAGCGCGAGGAATTCATCTCTCTGGCCGACTCCAACCACGTGATCGTCCGCGCATTGGAACCGCTGGCCGCCGCGGCCGCGCAGTCTGGAAACACGGAACTACAGAGCTGGGCTCTGATAACGATGGCCAAGGAGAGCGCGCGCATTTCCAACGCGCTGCAATTTCTGGAACGCGTTTGCAACGAGCTTGAACTTGCCGCATGCCATGCAACGGTAATGAAATCGCTGGACCACTATCCCGACCTGGGCAACGACCTTGACCTCTATACCACTGCGGACGAACAGAAAGTCTGCGGCGTGATGACTTCGAAGTTCGAGGCACATATCGAAGATCGTAGCTGGGGCGATCGTCTTGCCAACAAGTGGAATTTCCAGATTCCCGGGCTTCCCGAAGCAATCGAAGTTCACTCCAAGCGACTCGGACAGACGGGCGAACACATTGCCATGGCTCAACGATTTGTCACGCGACGCCAGCAGAAGACCGTGGAGGTGAACGGACGTTCATTGACCTTTGCTATTCCCGCTCCCGAAGAGCGCGTCATCGTCGCGACCTTGCAACGCATGTATCGCCACTTCTACTTCCGCGTGTGCGACATCGTAAATACGCGGAACCTCGTCGAGAGTGGTGTGATCGATTATGCCGAACTGAAACGCTCGGCGGATATGGGCGGCATCTGGAAAGGCGTCTGCAGCTATTTGAAAATTGTTAGCGATTACGTGCAGCAGTATCGCGGCACTCCGCTCGAATTGCCAGCCGAAGTGCTGGCATCTGCGCCCTTCGGTGGAGAAAAAGTATTTGTGCGCGCACGCTTCATCCGCGTGCCCATCATGCCCCAAGGCGCAGAACTCTATACTGCGCAGGTCACGCAGGCAGCGATGCGCGGAGATGTGCCTGCGACCTTCCGCCTCAGCCTGCTTCCCTACCTGGCTTCGGCGGCGGCCATTAGCTACAAGCTGACGGGCAGCGATAAGGGAATCTGGTAGCAAACCAGTACGAGGTTAGGGCTGGCGGTTCAAACCTGTTCCGTTCTACAGCCCGAAAAAGGAGCCGAATCAATCGGCTCCTTTTCCATGGGCCTAAATCAGCAAGCTACTTCTTGCGCGTGTAGTCCAACTCCAACATGGGTTTGGTTTCGCCGGGGCGCAGAACCTGCCAATGATATTTGTCGTCGCCGCCGGTACGATCAATGTAGGAGACAAGCGGATCGGCGTTGCCATTCGGATGGGCAATGGTCAATTCCTGAACAAGACGCTGGCCATCGAGACGCGCGGTTCCCTTGCTGAAATTTCCGTCTGTATCGACGTACCAGAAGCTCACGTGTTTTGCCTCCGGGTCGTACGCGTACATGCCGGAATAATGCGGCACGCCATTGAAGCGAGTGACGAAGAAGATGGCCGTTTTCGTCTCGCTCCAGTAGATGTGATTATCGATTTCGGTAGGCTTCTCGCCGGGAGGCCCGGCTGTCGTATGCCAGTCACCCACAAGCCAGGCAACGGGCGCGAGCGGATTCTCGGCGGGCTTAGCGTCCTGTGCGAAGGTGGCAATAGAAAACAGCATCAGCAAAGCAAGCAGCAAACGAGTTTTCATGGTGAGTGAGTCTACACCAAAAGCGCCCTATTTTGCGGCGGGAGACTCTTCCTACTACTCCACAGCAACTCCGTTCCTTTATACTTTTCATCTCATGTTGAAAGACGTCCTCACAAACGGCCAGATGTTTGCTGACGCCGCACTCGAACGCCTGCTGCCCGCGGGCACCACCTATCCACCTTCCATTCACCAGGCAATGCGCCACAGCGTGTTCGCCGGGGGCAAGCGTCTGCGCCCCATCCTGTGCATGGAAGGCGCTCGCATGGTGACCGGCACAGTACCCGCCGGAGTGGACGAACTCGGGGCATCCCTCGAGATGCTGCATACCTATTCACTCATCCACGACGACCTCCCGGCGCTCGACAACGACGACCTGCGCCGCGGACGCCCGACCTGCCACGTCGCTTTCGGCGAGGCCACGGCCATCCTCGCCGGAGATGCCTTGCAAACCTACGCCTACGAATGCCTGGCGCGATTGCAGTGTCCCGCAGAAGCCCGCGTGAAGATCATCGAAGAGATTGCACACGCCACCGGAACCATCGAAGGCATGATTGGCGGACAAGTGCTCGATCTAGAAGCCGAGCACACGCGTCCAGACGCAAAGACGCTGGAATATATCCATCGCGCAAAGACCGGAGCGCTCATCACCTGCTCCCTCGTGACGGGCTGCTACTTTGTAGGCGCAACGACCGTGGAGACACAACGGGTACGGGAGTTCGGACGCGCAGCAGGATTGGCCTTCCAGATCGCCGACGACATTCTCGACGTAACACAGACCAGCGAACAACTCGGCAAGACCGCAGGCAAAGACCTCGCAGTGGAGAAGGCAACATATCCCTCTCTTTACGGCCTGGAGCGCGCAGAGCAGATGGCGGACACACTAATCAACTCAGCTTGCGCCGCGCTAGATAGTTTCGGAGCGAGAGCGCAGACGCTGAAAGATCTGGCGCGGTACTTGGTGGAGCGGAAGAAGTAAGCAGAAGCAAACCTGAAAAGGACACTAAGCTTCACGAAGGATTTAATGGCGTTAAAGCCGATCAGATCGCGACCTGGGCATATGCGGCAGCGACAGTTCTCGCCTTCATTGCGTGGTATGGCTGGACCTTCGAGATTGTTAGGTACGGAGGCGATCTTGACTACAGAGGTCCTCTTGCCCATATTTCCGGTTGGATCAGTGCACCAATAACCGGCGGCAAGAACTTCCTTCCTCCCACAAACCCAATCATCACAGTGCTTCTGCTTTGGTTCTTTTGGTTTGTTGTCTTGCGCACGGCTCTTGGCTCCTGGAACCTTGTCATCGCCAAGACTCCTCGCCCTCAGCCACCATCTCGCCCCTAATTCCCTTCGTGCTCCCTTTGTGTCCTTCGTGGTTGGTTTTGCTCCTCTCTGCCTCTGTGTCTCTGTGGTGAGTCGCCCTCTGTGGTAGATTTCCTGCGATGAACTCTCTCGACATTCTCGCTATTGCCGCTCACCGTGACGACGTGGAACAGACGTGCGGTGGCACGCTGCTCAAGATGTCCACCCTCGGGCATCGCACCGGTATCCTCGACCTCTCGCAAGGTGAGATGGGAACCCGCGGCACCGTGGAAGATCGCGCGCGCGAGGCCGCCGATGCAGCGCGTCTGCTGAATGTATCGTGGCGCGATGCGCTGGATATTCCCGATGGCCGCATCGAAAACACATGGGAGAATCGCCTGAAGATTGCGCGCGTCATTCGTGAACAGCGTCCGCGAGTTGTCATTCTTCCCTACTGGCAAGGACGGCATCCCGATCACTACACCTGCTCGACTCTCGGATACGAAGCTTGCTTTCTTGCCGGACTGACGAAGCTAGGCAAGACGCACGCCTACAACGAGGGAGGCCCCAGCGTAGCCGACCTGGATGCAATCGCGAAGCTTGCACCGCACCGTCCCTTCAAGATTGTCTATGCGTCGCTGTATTTCGACGTGCGACCGACGTTCGTGGTCGACATCAGTGAACAGTTCGAGCAGCGCTTCCAGGCCTTGATGGCCTACAAGTCTCAATATCAGAATCAGGCCGCAGGCGCGCAGGACTTCCCCCAACAAGAAGAAATTCGCCAGCGCCTGGAAAGCATGGCGTCGTTTTATGGGCTACTCGCAGGCGTGAAGTACGCCGAGCCATTCGTCCAGAAAGAAGTGGGCCTTCAAGACGACCTGCTAGCAATTCCGGTGAAGAGTATCTAGCTGCTAAATACCGGAGTATCTAGCTGCTGAATACCAAGCTGTTGCACTCCTAAGCTGCTCAGCTTCTAGCAAAGACAAAACCCTCCGCGCCGGAGGGTTTTTGCGTCTGTCGATCTTCCTTCGTGTCCTTCGTGGCCTTCGTGGCCCTTCGTGTCCTTTGTGTCCTTTGTGGTTCGCTCTTGCCGTGGTTCGCTTTTGCATATTTCGTCCAGACGAGCGAAATCCCGAGGTTGAGTCAACCTGTTCTCCTCGACCAGCAGCTCGCGTATGACCCTTATCTGACCTGCACTCCAAGTTTTCCTTGCGGACCGCTTGGCGCGATCAATTTGATTCGGGCTCCGGGCTCACCGACCAATCGGGAAAACCGACTGACACCTCGGGATCTCATTCTTGCCTTTGCAATCTCTTGTTCGCCTCAACCAGCAGCTCGCTATAGACCCTTACGGTCCCTCACGACCCTCGGTACCAGGGTGTCGCCCGCGCAGCGTTTAACTTGTGCGATTCGCATCGCATAAGTGCACCAGAGACCGACGTCTCTAGTACTGGCGGTAACCGTCGCAACCGCCTTTGCAAGAACCGTCGCTCTTGCTTGGCGTCAGGCGCCGTCGCTCCTGACTGCGATCAACATGAATGAAGATCGCATTTTGCTGCCGGCTTCCACCCCAGTTCGGAGTCGGTGAACTCGCTTGAGCCCCGGACTCACCACCAACTGGGTAAACTTCAGAAACTGTCAAAGAACGAGTTTGTTTTACTCCTCCTATTACAAGAGTCAAGAAATTACGTGCAACTATATCTGCCTTATTTTCAATATATTACAGAGCTTCCACAAGGCCATGCTCTAACTTTTGTGCAACCTCTTCCCGCGTGATTCTTGCGGCTTTAAGAAACCCTGATTCCGCGCCAGTAAAACGCATTCTTCAGGCTCCAGGTTATGCGACACCACTACCACCCCAATGTGCAAAATTCAGTGACAATGGCTTCCCGAGCCGGATTCCGACTTTCGCAATTCTCCCCGAACGCAACAAACCCTCCATCGCGGGAAGGTTTTCTATTAGCAGTTTTTGGATCTTCTGCCTCTATATTTTCAGCGCCACGCTCACTCCATCTCTTAATGGAAGGATGGTCGTCCAGAATTCCGGCATCGCGTAAAGGGCTTTGTTGAATTCCTGGATGGCCTGCGTGGTGCTCTCTTGCGGCTGAGCCTGCGTTACGCGACCCGACCAGAGAGTGTTGTCGGTAACGAAGAGCCCGCCCTTGCGTACGCGTTGCGCCGCCACTTTTAGCGCGCGAGGATAGTCGTCCTTATCCACGTCGCAAAAGATGATATCGAACTCGCCCTTCTCTTCCGAGAGCAACTCCAATGCGTCGCCGACGAGCACGCGTACGCGGTCGGCAACTCCGGCGCGTTGCAGGTATCCGCGCGCCTCCTCTGCGTTCTTGTGATCGCCATCCGTGTAAGTGACGTTGCCTTCCGTGCCGACGGCGCGCGCCCACCAGATGGTGGAATAGCCGACGGCCGAGCCCATCTCAAAGACGCTTCTGGCGCCTATCATTTGCGCGAGTTGATAGAGCAAGCGGCCGACGGCGGGCCCCACGATGGGGATGTCGCGCTGCCGCGCCGTTTGCTCGATCTCGCGCAACACGCCATCTCGCTCTGGCAAGAGCGAGTAGATGTACTGCTCAACATCCTTGCCAGTGATCTCTCCGGCCATCGGTTAACCAATCTCTACTTCGGTGTGCAGTTCGGTACGCTCGCCCGGCTTCAATTCCATGACGCGGATTGCAAGGTCTTCCGCAACGCGTGACAGGTCCTTAGGACGGCCTTTCAGAACCGGGAAGGTGCCAAAGTGCATGGGAATCACGACCTTGGGACGCAGCAGGTTGCATGCGTACGAAGCCTCCAGCGGCCCCATGGTGAAGTGGTCGCCGATGGGCAGCATGGCAACGTCGGGCGAGTAGAGTTCGCGGATGATGTTCATGTCGCCAAAGACGTTGGTGTCGCCGGCGTGATAGAGCTTGAGTCCGTTGGAGAACTCAAGCACGTATCCGCAAGCCTCTCCGCCGTAAATAAACGAGCCATCATCGTCCTTGATGCCGCAGGAATGCTGTGCGTGAACCATGGTGACATGAACATCCGCCACGGTCTGCGTGCCGCCTTTGTTCATGGGCGAGCAATTCTCGACGCCCTTCTTTTCCAGCCAGGCGCAGAGTTCGAAGATGCCGACGACCTTGGGTTTGTGCTGTCTCGCAAGGGGCACAGCGTCGCCAATGTGGTCGAAGTGTCCGTGTGTACAGAGCATCAGGTCTATCTTGTCGAATTTCTTGTCGGCTTTGGGCGTCATTGGATTGCCCATCACCCACGGGTCGATAAGAATGATGCGCCCTTCGGGAGTCTCCACCTTGAAGGTCGAGTGGCCTAACCAGGTAACGTGAACCGTATCGTTGCTCATAAATCGCTCCGCTCTTGGGAGGAGTACAGTCCTCGGAATGCTGCTTGCCACAAATCACTCGCTACTTATTACTGTCTTTCATCCGCCAGCCAACGAGAGCACGTTGCGGAAGCCCATCTTCTGGAGCATCCAGGCGGCAAGCGCGGAACGACTACCGCCGCCGCAGTAGAGCACGATCTTCTTGTCCTTGTCGGTGGTGAGTTGGTCGATATTCAACTCGAGCACGCCGCGCAGGATGGCCACAGCTCCGGGGATCATGCTCTGGCTTGAATCCTCGCGTTCGCGGACATCCACCACGACGACATCTTCGCCGCTCTCGCGCATCTTCTTCAACTCCGCTGGCGTGATTTCGCTCACCTCCTGCTTGGCCCAGTCCCCCAATTGCTTGAATTCCGGCATCGTCATTGCGAGCATCCTCCGAACCACAAGCAGCGATTGTATTGTGTGGCACCTTCGCGGGCAAACAGGCACCTGGACTCTCCGCTGCTGATATCATGAGTGACATAAATGGATTCGCCCACCCTGAAACCAGTGCCGCCTGCAGTCGATACGTTGTTGCTCGAAGTTGCCGATGTGGTGAATGCCACTCTGGACCTGGACACGTTGCTCCAGCGCGTCTCGGAACTCGTGCGCAAGGTTATCGATTACGAGATTTTCGCCATCCTGCTGCTGAATGACAAAACGCAGGAGATGCGCATACGTTTCCAGGTAGGACATCCCCAGGAATTTGCCGAGCGGCTGCGCGTGAAGGTGGGAGAAGGCATAAGCGGCCTTGCTGCCCAGAGTCGCGAAGCCGTCCTGGTGAACGACGTCGCTAAGCACGAGAACTACATCGACTCGGTGCAGGGCGTTCGCTCCGAGCTGGCAATCCCGCTCATCATAAAGAATCGAGTGATCGGCGTCATAGACATCGAGGCTCCGCAAGCCGATTACTTCACCGAAGAACACAGTCGCCTGCTAGCGCTGGTCGCTTCGCGTATCGCCATTGGAATTGAAAATGCTCGCCTCTACACGCGGGTCTCGCGGCAGGCAAAGACACTGGTGCTGCTGAACGAGATCAGCCGCGACCTGACGTCGATCCTCAACCTCGATCAGCTTCTGAAACGCATAGGAGACCTGCTCTCCCGGTTGATCGATTATCAAATGTTCAGCATCTTGCTGCTGGACGAAACTGGAACGAAGTTGCAGCATCGGTTCTCTCTCCGCTTCAAAGAGAACATTCAGTTGAAACACGATATCCCCATCGGCAAGGGACTGGTCGGGTATGCAGTTGAGCACAAGGAAGGCGTGCTGGTCTCCGATGTGCGCAAAGATCCGCGCTATATCAATCTGAATCCAGAGACGCGTTCCGAACTGTGCATCCCCCTCGTTTACAAGGACAAGGTGATCGGCGTCCTCGACTTGGAACACACGCGACGCGGCTACTTTACCGACGAGCACGTGCGCACCGTGGGCACACTGGCGGCTCAGGTCGCAATCGCCATCGAGAATGCGGTGCTCTACGAACGCATCGCTCGCCAGGAGCGACGGCTCGAACAAGATTTGGCGCTCGCTCGCGAATTGCAATACCGTCTGTTGCCACAAGTTTTGCCCAAGCTCCCCAACTCGGAGCTGGCGGCACGGTTCACGCCGGCTCGCGCCATCGGCGGCGATCTATATGATTTCGTCAATTACTCGGGTCAGGGCGTTACTGCCATCTGCATAGGCGATGTGAGCGGCAAAGGCGCGCCCGCAGCCATCTACGCGGCACTGGTGAGCGGCATCATCCGTTCGCACGCGAGTGAAGAACCGGGTCCGGCGGAGATGCTTTCCTGTATCAATCTTTCGCTCGCCGAGCGCCCCATCGAAGCGCAATTCGTTTCCGTCATCTGCGCCCTTTGGGATGATAACCAGAAGATCATCCGCATCGCAAACTCCGGCCTGCCGCGCCCCATCCATTGCCACGAAGGAATAGTGGAGCGCATCGAAGCGACCGGACTTCCCCTCGGCCTCTTCCCTACCGCGGATTACGACGAGTTCACCTTCAATGGACATCCCTCAGATGTTTGGGTATTCTTCAGCGATGGCATACTCGACGCACGCAACTTCGACGGCAACTCGTTCGGACGCGAGCGGGTTGAGAAACTGGTAGCCAAGCACGCCGCCAAGACGGCGGCAGAGATCGTCAACATCATCTTCGACGAAGTGAATGCCTTCGTCGGCGGCGTCGAAGCATTCGACGACCAGACGGTGGTCGCGCTCAAAGTGAACAGCAGCGCGCAGCCAATAAAGTCTCCCGGCAGGAAAAAGGCGAAACAATGAAGGTGAGCGGTAATGCCGTAGGGCGCCCACCGGCGTTCGCCTACAAGGCCAGCGGTGTGCTCCACCGCGCGCGCTCTCTGCATTGCGACGATCTATCGCTTACGAAGCTGGCCGAAAAATACGGCACGCCACTTTACGTGTATTCAGGCAGTGCGATC
Source organism: Terriglobales bacterium (assembly GCA_038236965.1). Lineage (GTDB taxonomy): Bacteria > Acidobacteriota > Terriglobia > Terriglobales > Acidobacteriaceae > JBBRZF01. The sequence goes on from JBBRZF010000010.1 coordinate 26,749, forward strand.
GCCGAGCGCTTCACGACCTTCGACAGAGCGTTCTCGCGACAAGCGCACACGGTCTGTTATTCGGTGAAAGCGAATTCCAATTTGTCGATCTTGAGTATGCTGGCCAAGCTGGGATCGGGTTTCGATGTGGTCTCCGGCGGCGAACTGGAACGAGTGCTGCGCGCCGACCGCAAGGCCGCGCGTCGGGTCGTCTTCTCCGGAGTCGGCAAAACGGGCGAAGAGATGGATGCCGCGTTGCGCGCCGGGATCCTGATGTTCAACCTTGAAAGCGAAGCGGAGCTCAACCTGCTTGCCTCGCGGGCTTCGCTGTTGCGCAAGCATGCGCGCATCGCATTCCGCGTAAATCCTAACGTGGACGCCGAGACGCATCCCTACATCTCCACTGGGCTGCACCAGCACAAATTTGGCGTGCCCATCGAGCGGGCCCGCGAACTTTACGCATTAGCGGCACAGCAGGATTACCTGGAGCCCGTCGGAGTCAGCGTCCACATCGGTTCGCAGATCACGAATGCTTCCCCCTTCACAGACACGATGCAGCGCGTGATTGCCCTGGTGCGCGAACTTCTTTCCGATGGATTGAACATCGGCTACATTGACGCCGGCGGCGGATTGGGTATTGCCTATCACGACCCGCATCCGGACACCAGTTTCCCGAAGTCGGTAAAGAATTATGCTGCCGCGTTAATGGCACCGCTGGCTGAAATGGATTTGCATTTACTACTGGAGCCGGGACGCGCAATCGTCGCACCCGCTGGAGCACTCATCACACGCGCGCTCTACACGAAGGAAAATGGCGGGAAGAAATTCCTCATCGTGGACGCGGCGATGAACGACCTCATACGTCCCTCGCTCTACGGCGCGTATCACGAGATTGTGCCGGTGGCGCAGGCGGCGACGCCCAAGAGAAACAAAAACGCTCCCGCCGACGAGCCGAGCGCGTACGACGTGGTGGGACCGATTTGTGAGTCAGGAGATTTCTTCGCTCGGGACAGACAGTTGCCGCCTATCGCACCGGGAGAACTCGTGGCCATTCTCGACACCGGAGCGTACGGCATGTCGCTGACATCGAATTACAACACGCGTCCGCGAGCGGCTGAAGTGTTGGTCACCGGAAAATCAGTGAAGGTGATCCGTCGCCGCGAGACTCTCGACGACATGCTGCGCAACGAACTCTGAACTCGCTTTGCCCTGCTATTTAGAAACGCCGGAAGGCTGCGCGCTGAGCGCGGGATTCGCTCCGTGGCACAAACTTACCCCTTCATCGGAATATTTGTCGGGATGCTCGGATAAATACTTCCAGCTATATCCGGTCGGATAGAGATCCATGCGCAGAATACCAAAGTAGACTGACTGTCGAGTGTCGCCATTGTGATTGCGATGCCATGCCACTCCGCGGGCGAATCCTCGCAGATTCTTGCCTCCGGTGCCGACCACAAATTCGCGAATGCCGCGTGCCTCGTCGGAAGCCGCGTTCGGTGTCTGTGGAGAGAAGCGTTCGTAATCGTGGTCATGTCCATTGAGCACGACGTCGGCCCTGGCGTCGAAGAGGTCGCGCCAGAAGGCCGAGAACGCTGCGCTGTCTCCATGCAACCCGGAAGAAAATCGTGGGGCATGCCAATAAGCAAGCGTACACGCAGAGTGGTTGGCGGCAAGGTCGGCACGTAGCCACTTCTCCTGCTCAGAGCCTGTCCCGCAACTGACCTCGCCACAATTTGAATTGAGCGCGATGATGTGCCACGGGCCGAGGTTAAAGCTGTAATAGCCCTTCGCGGGATCTCCGGCGCGATCGCCGAAATATTCGTAGTAAGGCTTGGCGCCACGGACGTGGTATTCGTGATTGCCCGGCACCGGATAGGTCTTCGCTTTCATGCGTCCCCACGTCGGATCGTACGATTCCTTAAAAGCCAGCAAGCCGCCGCTCTCATACTGATTATCGCCAAGCGCTAACACGGCGTCCGGGTTCTGCGCCATGGCCATGTCGGAGGTGGACTTCATGTGGCAACCATCGCTGGTTCCCTTCTTCTGGTTGTAGCGCGAGCTCTCCGGGTCGCAAGCAATGTCTCCGGCAGCAACCACGATCAACGGCTTTCCGGTAAGTTTCGGAAGATTGGCGTTGCTGTTCTTTCGTTGATAGATACCGTTACAGGCGGCAAGTGTGAGTGCCGCAAGCAGTGCGATCTGGAGAAAATAATGGCGTGGGTGCATGGACGCTTCCTTAGATGCAGCCAGAGCTGGGAGCGAGCACAATTCCAGATGTTTGGCGTTTAGTTTGATTTCCTGAAAACCCGTGCCAGCAGCTCTGCATCAGTGCATAGATGTCCTCGCTGTTCCGACTACGCTGGATACTTCTGGCGCTCGTGGTGTTTGCCGCTATGCTCGCGCCAGCGTACTCCGTGCTCACACACGAGGAAGTCGTTGACCTGCTCTGGAAGTCGGACATCGAACCGTTGTTGCGCCTTCGATTTCCACATGCGACCGCCGACGAGATTCTGAAGGCCCACGCCTATGCCTACGGCGGATGCGTGATACAGGACATGGGCTACTATCCCTTCGGATCGAAGGATTTCAGCAACCTGGTGCATTATGTGCGAAGCGGAGACTTCGTATTGGCGCTACTGGAGGAGTCGCAAGACATCAACGAATACGCCCTTGCCCTGGGTGCGTTGGCGCATTACTCCGCAGACCTTACCGGACATCCGCGAGTGAACCAGGCCGTCGCGCTAACCTTCCCCAAACTCCGCGCCCGCTATGGAGATTCGGTCACCTACGCGCAAGATCCCAAGGCACACATCCGCACGGAGTTCGGCTTCGATGTCGCGCAAGTGGCCAAGCATCGTTACGCGCCCGAGGCCTATCACGACTTCATCGGCTTTGAAGTGTCCAAGCCCGTGCTGGAGAGGGCCTTCTTGCGGACCTACGGCATCGAACTGGGCTCGGTCTTCGCGAACGTCGATCTTTCGATTGGCAGCTATCGGCACGCCGTCAGTAGCATGATCCCGGAGTTGACCAAGGCGGCCTTGCTTACGCACGAGGTAGAACTCGCTCGCGAGATACCCAACTTCAATCGCAGGAAATTTGTCTACAATCTTTCGCGCGCAGAATACGAAAAGCAATGGGGTCACGGATATCAGCGTCCAGGAGTGGGTGCGCGGATACTGGCTTTCCTTTTCAAACTCGTGCCGAAGGTAGGCCCGTTCAAGGCCGTGGCCTTCCAGACGCCGACCACACAAACGGAAGATATGTACTTCAAAAGCGTGAACGATACGGTGGACAATTACCGTATGTATCTGCGTGAGGCGCGCAGCAAAAGCCTGGCTCTGCCCAATCGCGATTTCGACACCGGCAAGAAGACGATGGCCGGGGAATACGAAATGACGGACCGAACCTACGCCGACCTCCTGCATCGACTGGCAAATAACAAATTCGATAAACTTACGCCGGAAGTGCGCGACGAGATACTGTCGTTCTTTTCGGCATCGACCGCACCCTTGTCGATTCGAAAAGACAAAACTCGCATGAAGCGCTTATCCACCGAGATCCCTGCCCTCAGAGCGCAAGCCGCCTCGGCTTCGAAGCAGTAACCCTCATGCTTTAGCCGACGCCTGATGTCTGACGACTAACGTCTGCCTCCTAAGCTTTTCTCCTGATTCCCAAAGCCGTTCGTTCCTCTTAGTCTGGCGTCACCATGCAGAGCGACCGCTACAGTTCCAATCGCCAGTCAACCCACTGCAATTGGTGCTGCACCCACTACGTTGTGGGACAAAGCCGCGCCCGGGAGAACAATGTTTTTTGCACGAAGCGTTGTGAGATAGAGGCTCGCTTCTGGTTGCACGAATTGCTGGAGGCAGTGCAGCGCTCGCGAAAGAATGACGCAGCGCTCTGATCTATGGGGCAGGATCTAGGGTGCTGGATTCCGGCTCCACACTACACGTCCGCCCACCATGGTCATCTCGACGGTCACGTCCTTGATGGCCACCGGCGCCAGCGTAAAGATGTCGTCGCTCAGCAACACCATATCCGCCAAATTCCCCGGCGTTATGGAACCCTTCTCCTTCTCCTGAAATTCCGCGTAAGCCGAACCCAGGGTGTACGCTTCCACCGCTTCCGAAACTTTTAACTTCTGCTCAGGAATCCAACCGTCAGGATTCTTCCCGTCGAGCGTGGCGCGCGTGACCGCCGCGTAAATCGTCAGCAGCGGATTCAAGGGCGCCACATTCCAATCGGTTCCGAATGCCAATCTCACCTTCTGGTCGAGGAACGTACGGAAGGCGTAAGTGGTCTTCGCGCGCTCGGGGCCGATGCGCTTCTCCGCCCAGCGTCCGTCGTCGATGGCATGATAGGGCTGCACGGATGCGATCACGCCCAAGGTGCGGAAGCGGGCGAAGTCCTTCTCCGCCATGTGTTGAGCGTGTTCGATGCGGAATCGCCGGTCGCGGTCTCCGTTCGCCTTTTCCACTTCGGCAAACAGGTCGAGCGTGATGGAGATGGCCTGGTCGCCAATCGCGTGTACGCAATTCTGCAGGCCGGCAGCATCGGACTTCTGCAGCCGCTGCCGCATCTTTGAGAGCGGAATCATGTCCTCTGCAAGTAGGCCGCGCGATTTCGGCGCGTCGGTAAAGGAGTTGAACATGTAGGCCGTCCCGGACCCAAGCGAACCGTCGGCGTAGGATTTCAGTGCTCCCAGTCTAAGCAAAGTGGAACCGAAGCCGCGCCTTATGCCGAGTTTTGCCTGGTCGTCCCAACCTGCGAGTCGAGGAGCGGCGTAAATGCGGGTTGTGAGTTCTCCCCGCTCGGCCAGTTCCATGTAGACCGCAACGTCAGCGTACTCAGGATTCATGTCCTGCACGCTGGTAACGCCCAGTCGCGCAGCATGTCCCATCGCTCGACGCACCGCTCGTAAACGCCGCTCGCGTGATAGCGGCGGAATCTTGTTGTAAACGACATCCATCGCGGCATCCTTCAGGATGCCCGTGGGCTTGCCCTGGGCATCGCGCACAATGATGCCACCCGGCGGGTCTTTTGTGGCGGAGGTGATGTTGGCCACGCGCAAGGCAACGGAATTCGCCAAAGCCATGTGGCCATCCGACCGGTTCACGAAGACCGGAGTCTCCGGCGTGACCGCATCGATCATCTCCTTCGTTGGCAGTAGGACGGGCTTGAACTTCTGTTCGTCCCAGTCGCCTCCGGTGAGCCACTCGCCCTTCGGAGTCTTCTTCACCTGGGCCTCGATGCGGGCCGCAAATTCCTTGGGCGAATCGGCATCGCGCAGGTCCACGCTGTCGAGTTGCATTCCGCCGGAGACAAAATGCACATGGGCGTCATTGAAGCCCGGGAGTAGCACCTTTCCCGCTGCATCCACAACCTTGGTCTTCTCGCCGCGCCAGGCATCTATCTCGCTGGCCGTGCCTACGGCGACGATACGTTCGCCTATCACCGCCACCGCTTCCGCCTTGGGACGGTCAGCATCCACCGTCCAGACGCGCGCATTGGTCACGATGACATCAGCAGAGGGTCGCGCCTGCGCGGACAGCAGGGTTGACAACAGGAAGCAGAAAGGAAGTACAGCGAGAAGTATCGAGGCTCTTCTCATAGGAAGTATGTTGCACCTCAAATTCCACAAGTTGCGTGGAGCATGCAAATCAGCAACACGGTCAGCGGCTTTAGCGCGATAGCCCAATGAAGGAAAAGCTCTAGCGCGTTCCCCACTTCAACTTGCTTCTCAGAACATCGAAGAAGGTCTTCTTCATGCGGAAAAGTTTTACCACGTGTCCGGCGCGAACGCACTCGATGCGGTCACCATTCTTCACCGGAGTTCCCAATTGACCGTCAATGGTGAGGAAGGCCTCCTCGTCACCGCTCTGCACAACGATCTCGATCTTCGCGCGATCGCCGACTACCAGGGGTCGATGCGTAAGCGCGTGCGGCGAAACCGGAGTAATGACGATAGCTTCCACTGTCGGTGTAAGAATGGGGCCGCCAGCAGCCAGCGAATATGCGGTCGAACCCGTGGGAGTGGATACGATGACGCCGTCTGCCTTGTAGCTGAAGACAAAGGAGCCGTCGATGACGAGGTCGAAATTGACCAGGCGCGCGATGGCGCTCTTGTTCACAACTGCGTCGTTGAGAGCGTCGTACTTCTCTAAACATTCGCCGTTGCGCAGAAGGCGGCACTCGATCATGGAACGTACTTCGACCGGACACGTGCCTTCCACCACTGCATCAAGCGTCGTATAAAGATCGGCGAGAGAGACTTCTGTCAGGAATCCGAGCGAACCGAGGTTTACGGCAAGAATGGGGACGCACTGACGAGAAACCGAGCGGGCGGCAGAGAGCAAGGTGCCGTCTCCGCCAAGCACAAGGGCGAAATCTGGCATCTGTTCGCCAATCTTCGTGCGCGGGAATACCTGGTCGTTAGAGCCGTATACTGCGGTTTCCTGGTCCATCACAACACGATATTCGCGGTCGTCGAACCACTCCAACAGTTCCGGGACGAGCGTCTCCAACTCTGGCTTACCTGGTTTCGAAATGATGGCTACAGTCTTCATAAGAGTGCGTATGTCTCACTTGTTCAGCCGTTCAACCTGGCGCTCCAGACCGCGTGCAGCAGGAATTCCCGATTGCCTTCCGCGCCTGTGATTGGCGAATCAATGGTCTGAACCTGCTCTCCACCAAGTTCTTTCACTGCGGCTTTCACCTTCTCCACCGACTGCAGTTGCGCGCGTTCGTCGCGCACGATTCCGCCCTTGCCGACCTTGGCGCGGCCAACCTCGAACTGCGGCTTGATGAGCAGCACCAACTCGCGGCGAAGCTCCGTAGCATGGAGAACAACGTTCACAACCGCCGGGAGAACGAGTGTAGCAGAGATGAAAGAGACGTCCATTGCCACGAATTCGACCGCAAAGGGCACCGCTCCGCGTTGCAGATGGCGAGCGTTGGTCCGTTCCATCAGGCTGACGCGCTCGTCGCTGCGCAAGCGCGCGTCGATCTGACCGTACCCGGTGTCGATGGCGATGACCTTGGCGGCCCCGTTCTGCAACATGCAATCGGTGAAGCCGCCGGTGGAGGCGCCGATGTCGGCGCAGATCTTTCCTGCCACGTCGATCTTCCAGTACTCGAGAGCGCGTTCGAGTTTCAGCCCGCCGCGGCTGACGTACTTCAGGTCTCCACCAAGAAAACGAACCTCTGCGTCATCTTCAACGGCGGCTCCGGCTTTCTCGATTTTTTGTTCGTTGACCAGCACGCGTCCGGCGAGGATGAGTGACTGTCCTCGCTCGCGAGATGTAACAAGTCCTCGCTCTACCAGCAATTTGTCCAGACGAATCTTCATCTGCGGTTGATTTTCAGAACCAAATTGAAACCCTCGCGACCTAATCCCGGAATCGCACCCACTTCGGTGCAAACCGCTGAAACTTACTACTGGCCGATAGTTAGAAGGATACTCCCACGCTTTTCCACAGCATTATGCACGGTCATGTTGAAAAGCCGGAGTGCTCGCTGGACGCCATGCACGACGGAAACTATTTTGATGGCTCCATCGATTTCGCTTGATTGTCTATAATCACTGCTGCCCATGCCAAGCAAGAAATCATCCGAGCCTACTGCTGCGAAGCGCACTCCGCTTCCTCTTGAACTTCTCCAGCGACTCTATTCTGCCATGCTGCAATCGCGCCTGGCCGAAGAGCGTCTCCGACTGCTTGCTTCGGCGGGCAAACTGAAGGCTCCTTATCCTTCGATCATCGGACACGAAGCTACGGAAATAGGCACGGCCGCACAGTTGACCACGGCAGACACCATCTCGCCATCTCGCTCGGGATTGTTCTCATACATTGCGGCCGGCTCGGCGCTGCGTCCGGCGCTGGCCCCTTACGTGGGAGCCAATGCAACGACTGCTTCCGACGGTGCACCTCGCCTGCTGGTTCCAAAGGGAAACTTTGCTGCCCGTTTGAATATCGCAACCGGGATCGCGTTGGGTTCCGTGGGCGAAAAGCATGCGAAGGACGATTCACTCGTGGTGGTCTTCGCCGCCGACAATGAATCGAATCCTGCGGCATGGGAGGATTCGCTTACGCTGGCCTCCGCGCAACGTCTGCCGATACTTTATGTCTACGAAAATACCCGTTGGGTCGCCGCACAGAATTCCCTGCGAAAGAAGTCGACGCCGGATTCAGACCCGCTGCTCGATGCCGCGGCACGCTATGGTATCCCGAGTATCACGGTGGATGGCAACGATGTGGTCGCCGTCTATCGCGTAGCCCACGAAGCTCTGCATCGCGCACGATTGCGCCGCGGACCTACGTTCATCAATGCGCTGGTCTGGCCCTGGAGGCGCAACTCCGCTACCGACGCTGCCCGTCCCCGCACCGCTGCCGAGATTGAGCACTGGCAGGGGCGCGACCCGCTCGCGCACATGGAACTCTATATGTCGTGGTACGGCGTGTGGTCGAACGATTGGAAGCAGCGAGAGGTGGAGAAGTTCCTGCGCGATCTGGACGCCGCGCTGAAGCCCCTCCCGAAAACGAAGAAAACAGCAAAGAAGAAAAAGTAATCAAGAGCCCACTCCGAAGGTGGGTTTTTCCTTACCTGTTTCTGGGCAGAACGACGATCAGAAACGTTGCGACAGGTCCAAGCAGGATAGAGAGCAGGAACCAGGCCAGGCCGCTTCTCCCTTTTCCCTGTGCCAGCCCGGCGTTGATCAGGGTGAGCGCGCCCCAGTTCACGTAGTAGGTCGGTTCCATCAACACCGGCGGAACGTACAGTGCAAGCATGCTTGCCTCCTGCTGAGGATTGTATCTTTTTAGACTTTTTAAAATCGTGCCGCAGGTCGGCAACATCCTTTACAATCCATCCCCATGCACTCTCGGCGCATGTATGCCTCGCCAGTCGGCCTCTTTGTTACTGACCTCGTGTTCAGCTCCGCCTCGCGATTTGCCGAGCGGACGGCCATCATCGACACATCCTGTTCGCCCGCGCGCCACATCAGCTACTCCGAATATGCTGACTTGGTGCGTACTGTCGCCGCTTCACTGGTGACTATCGGCATTCGTCGGGGGCAGATGGTCGCAATATTTCTGCCGAACTCTTGGGAGTTCTGCGTCGCCTTCCATGCCATTGAATTGGCTGGTGCGGTTCCTACACCGCTCAACCCTTCCTACCGCGAACGCGAGGTCCACTATCAGCTTGAGTCTTCCGATGCGGTGGCGTTGATCACCGACGGTGCGCAGATTCGCGACATCTCACTCGAAGGTCTGCCCTTGCTCAAGCGCGTCTTCTACACGCGCACTGATGCTCCCGGAGCGGAATCGTTTTCCACTCTGCTGCGCAAGACGGATGGTGTGATTCCCGCTCCGATGGAAGATCCGCGCATCGCGCTGGCGGCGCTGCCCTATTCGAGCGGGACGACCGGATTGCCCAAGGGCGTGATGCTGTCGCACTCCAACCTCGTGGCCAACGTCTCCCAGACCTTGGGCGACCCCGAGAGTGCGGTCTTCTTCGGCAGCGATATCTGCCTCTGTTTCCTGCCGATGTATCACATCTACGGAATGAACGTGGTGCTGAACCCCGTTCTCGCCGTGGGCGCAACGTTGGTTCTGATGGCGCGCTTCGATCCGGAACTCGCTCTCCGCTGCATCAGCAAGTACGGAATCACCTGCATGCCTTGCGTCCCACCGGTGCTGAATATTTTTTGCGGCTTCGCCGAGCGAGGATTATTTCCCACCAACCATTCTCTGAGATGGGTGAAGAGTGGAGCAGCGCCGTTGCCGCCGGAACTCGCCCGCCGATTCCGCAATCTCACTAGCGTTCCCGTCCGGCAGGGTTACGGAATGACAGAAGCTTCCCCCGTCACGCATATGGGCTACCTGGAGCAGGAACTGTATCGCCCGGAGTCGATTGGACGAGCGGTGGCGCTCACCGATTGCCGAATCGTCAACGAGCAAGGTAACGAATGCGCCACGGACGAACTGGGCGAACTGGTTATGCGCGGTCCCCAATTCATGCTGGGATACTGGAAGGCGCCGGAGGCTACCGACGCCGTGATGCGCGATGGATGGTATCTCTCCGGCGACATCGTTCGCCGCGATGCGGACGACTTTTATTTCGTGGTGGACCGCCGCAAGGAGATGATCAAGTACAAGGGCTTCGCCGTCGCCCCAGCCGAAGTGGAAAGCGTCCTGATGGAGCATCCCCAAGTCCGGGACTGCGGAGTGGTTGGTCGTGCCGACAACGAAGCTGGAGAAATCCCCTGTGCTTTCATTGTGTTACGAGAAGGTGGCCCCGGTTCTGAAAAGCTGAAGGCGGAGCTCTCCGCTTTCGTCGCCGAACATATAACCCGCTACAAGCAGCCGCGCGAGGTAGTTTTTGTCGCCAACATCCCGCGGAATCCCTCGGGCAAGATACTCCGCAGGGAACTTCGAAAGTTACTCTAAGCAGAAATAATTTCACAACTTCCACAACTATTTCTGCGCTTTTCCGTTTCCAACCTCAGCATGTCGAATCAACGCAAAGCCGCCCTGCTATTCCGACTCGCAATCTTCTTCATCTTTGCGTGCATCCTGGTGCTGTTCGCGGCTGCGGCTGTGTCCTCTGCGCGCGAGAGCAACGCGGACGATGATGATGACGCCATGTTGGCGCCGCCAGCGGCAGCGCTGACGAGATAAAGTATTTGTAAAATGTAAAAAGGCGACGCTCCCGAGCGTCGCCTTTGCTTTTGTAACGACTAAGAACGTGAACGCCGCCCTAGCCGATCCATCCTCCGCCCACAACAAGGTCTCCCTGGTAGAAGACGACTGCCTGCCCTGGTGTGATGGAACGCTGCGGCTCATCGAAGGTCACGAGTACTTCGTCCTCGGCGGTCTTCTCGACCGTTGCCGCTGCCGGAGGATGGCGATGGCGGATTTTGGCCTCCACGCGAATCGGTTCGCGAAAATCGTCGAAGGCGATCCAGTTCATGCGGTGCGCCTTCAAGGTGCGCGAGTAGAGTTCTTCTCCACTGCCTACAACCACCTGCCGCTTGTCTCCGCGAATCTCCAGCACGTAGAGCGCGTTGCCTGTGGCAACCCCCAGGCCCTTGCGCTGGCCGACGGTGAAATTGTGTATGCCCTGGTGATGTCCCACGACGTCGCCGCTGGAGGTGACGAGGTCGCCCGAAGTATCCGGCAGTTGCTCGCCTTGTTCTCCCAGGTACTTGTCGATAAATTCCTTGTAGTCGCCATTGGGAATAAAGCAGATTTCCTGCGAGTCCGGCTTATCGGCAAGAACGTTCAATCCCTGCGAACGCGCTTCCTCGCGGACTGCCGGCTTGTTCATTCCACCGAGCGGAAACAGCGTGCGCGACAACTGCTCCTGCGTAAGCCCGAATAGGAAATAGGTCTGGTCCTTGGCGGAATCCGCGGGACGATTGAGAAGCCAGCGGCCGCGCTCGGAGTCGAACTCGCAACGGGCGTAGTGTCCGGTAGCGATCTGGTCGGCGCCAATCTGCCTCGCGGTCTGCAGGAGCTGATCGAACTTCAGGTGATTGTTGCAGAGCGAGCACGGAATCGGCGTGCGGCCAGAGAGATACTCGTCCACAAATGGCTTCACCACGTCGCGCTCGAAACGGTCTTCCTGGTTGACGACGTAATATGGTATGCGGAGCTTCTCGGCGACGCGGCGCGCATCGTAAACATCGTCGATGGAGCAACAACGTCCGGAAACCGCCTCTGCTGGGTGGTCTTCGCTGGCGAGCCGGCGCTGGTTCCACAACTGCATAGTCAGGCCGATGAGGTCATATCCCTGGGCGCGCAACATCGCTGCCACGGTGGAGGAGTCAACTCCGCCGGACATGGCGACCGCAATCGTGTTGTTCCGCTCAGACTGCATTTGCAACTCGCTTTTTCCAGACCGGGCTCAAACTTCGCAACCTTTCGACAACTTCTGCAACTCGTTCCAGGAGGAAATCGATATCTGCTTCCGTATTCTGCTTACCCAAACTAAACCGTATGCTGCCGCGTGCCTGGTCAGGCGTGAGCCCCATCGCCAGCAACACATGCGAGGGCTCGATAGCTCCCGAGGAACAGGCGGCTCCGGTGGAGACCGCAACCCCCTTCAGGTCGAGCGCGATGACCATGGCCTCGCCCTCTATACATTCGAAGACGATGTTCGAGGTGTTGGGTGTTCGCGGGGATCCGACGCTGTTCACCGTCGTAAGTTCGATGGAACGGATGATCGTGTTCTCAAGGCGGTCGCGCAGC
>JBBRZF010000011.1:0-36923 GCA_038236965.1 Terriglobales bacterium
CGTCTATCGTGTGAACGGATGCTGGGGCGCGATCGCAAAATCAAATTACGCCGGTCTGCGTTTTCGCGAACCCGTCTACCGCACCCTGCGCGAACTGGCAATGAGCTACTTTGACTGTTATTACAATCTCGCGGGAGAACGCACCCTGCGCAGTTTCGCGCGCCCCATCAACCTCACTCGCTTTGACAAGATGAACTGGATGACCACGGATGAACCCATGTGGTGCGTCGCCGAGTTGATGGTCACCCTGCCTCACGTGTCCCTCGTATCGGACGATCAGATCGGTTCGTTCTCCAAACTCGACAAGCGCTCGTTCGCAGCCGGACTCGTGGGACGACTGGAACAGGTATAAAGGTAAACTCAATCCTGAATCCGATTCACCGTTTCGCCGGAGTTTGAATGGGCATAGTGAGTGCCGATAACGACGCGCTTCGCCGCCAGAATGTATACATACTTCTGCTGACGCTCATCTCCTGCTCCGTCTACCTCTGGGTCAGGTTGCATTGCGGATGGTTGCCGGAAGACGATGGCCTGCTCGGACAGAGCGCCCTGCGCGTTTTCCATGGACAACTGCCTCACGTTGATTTCGCAGAGAATTACACCGGAGGCCTCGCCTACATTCACGCAGCAGCCTTCACGCTGTTTGGCGTAAACGCGTTCTCCATGCGCATCGCGCTCTTCGCGCTTTCTGTTCCCTTCTTGCTGGCCGTCTTCTACATTGCCTCCCGGACATCCGGCGCAAAAACAGCTGCAATCATTACCGTGCTTGCCGCTGTTTGGAGCATCGCCGTATATTCCACGCCGATGCCTTCCTGGTACAACCTCTACTTTGCCGTTTTCGGGGCCGCTGCGCTCATACGCTTCATCGACGATGGTCGCCGACGGTGGCTGGTCCTCGCCGGCATAGCGGGTGGCATATCCTTCGATATAAAAGTTGTGGGCCTCTACTACATCGCGGGCGTGCTTCTCTTCCTCCTGTTCAGGGAACAAGAGATGTCCGCGGCTTCGCTTGCGAAATCGAAACGTACTTATATCTATTCTGCCTTCGTGATCGGCGGACTCATCTTCTTTGTTGCGGGAGTTTGGAAGCTAGTCGGCGGCAATTTGCAGGAAGGAGACGCCTTTCACTTCCTGCTTCCTTCCGCAGCGATGGCGGCCTTGCTGGTGCGACGCGAACTCTGCATGCTCGCCGGAAGCGATCGCCACCGATTTTCGACACTCCTCCGCATGGTACTTCCCTTTCTCGCCGGATGTGCAGGGCCGGTGGTGGTTGTGCTTTGGCCTTACATGCGCGGCGGCAACCTACCCGCATTCATCCAAGGAGTTTTCATCCTTGGCATGAGCCGGGCACATGATCTGACGCAGATACACGCGAAATTGCCTGAGCTTGGACTTGCGTTACCGCCGTTGGTGTTCCTGCTGATGGCAAATTTTTGGAAGCCCCTTGGAAAAACACTCTCCGCCGTTTCCGCAGCGGTCGTGCTTGCAGTCGCGCTGGCGCTCGCGCTTTGGAGTAGCGATTTTTCCAAGTCCATCTTCTACAGCGTTTCCATGATGACGCCTTGGGTCATCGCTTTCGGTGCATGGATGCTGGCATCCGAGCGCGCGCAGGAACTTTCGTCTAACAATCGTCAGCAGGCGATGCTATTGGTGGGCCTTGCTGCACTTTGCAGCCTTATCCAATTCCCGTTTCCTGTCGCCGTCTACTTCTGCTATTTCGCGCCGATTCTCGCCTTAGCGATTCTGGCGCTCCTAAACATCCGCAACTCGCCGATTGGCGGTAGCGCGGCGATGGCGCTGCTCGTCTTTTACGTCCTGTTCGGCCTGCTTCGCGTCGTGCCATCTAACATGTACGAGGACGGCGAGTTCCAAACACATTCTCCTCAAACCGCGCTTCACCTTGAGCGTGCTGGTGGAATCAAGACGGAAAATCCCGGCGAATACGAAAACTTGATTCGCTCGCTTCAGTCACACGCCAGGAACAGCTACGTCTTCGCCGAACCCGAGTGTCCCGACATTTACTTCTTCTCCGGCCTGGAGAATCCGTCGAACAATGATGGTGGACTGCCGCCCGCAGAAGTGGAAGCCTTGCTGGCGCGCGATGACGTTTACGCAATAGTGTTCAACCGTAAACCGTATTTCTCCAAACTGATCGACGCCGGGCAGATGCAGAAGAAATACGAAAGCAGATTTCCCCACATGGAAGTCTTCGGCAAATACCTGCTGATGTGGCGTTAGGGATTGGTGGAGCGGGAGCGGAACGAGAAATTCTTGTGTCCGACGAAGTTATAGATGGTCGCCAAGCCCATCACGATCGCGCCGGCAAGGTAGGGCGCAGCCGCATCGACGTGCGTCGTTCTTCGAATGAACACCACCACCACGGGGAGCGCGGCAGTACTCGCCACAATACCCCCGCTGTAGACGGCTAGGCAGCGAATCCATTCCCGTAGATAATTTCCATGGGTCTTGAACACGAACCATTTGTATCCCAGGAATGCCACGGTGATGCTAATGAGGCTGGCGAGGGCGTTGGCCGCGATGTATCCATAGCGCATGCGCGGCGTCAGCAAAGCGGTGAGCGCCGCATAAAGTCCGTAGCCGAACGCAGTGTTCCAAAGGCCGACCAGCAGGTAGCGCGCGAACTGTCCCGGCGGCACATGACTAGTGATGCGACTTGCCCAACTCCTTCGAGCGATGGAGGGGTCCGTGCTCATCTACTTTCCACTCGTGTGCGCTGAAGACTCTCCGAAATTGATCCGCTCTTTTTCCACCACCGCCGGACGCCGCAACACTTGCGTGTGAATGGCACCGATGTACTCGCCCAGGATTCCGATGAAGAACAACTGTACGGCGCTGAAGAAGAAGATACCTATCACGACCGGCGCCGTTCCCAGTTGGAATCTGTTCCAGAATAAGAGCTTGTAGATGAGATACACGGTCGCGATCAGGAAGCTGAATCCTCCGAGACAAAAGCCGAAGAATGTCGCCAGCCTCAGTGGGACCTTGGAGTGATTTGTAATGCCCAGCATCGCATTGTCATACAAGGTATAGAGATTGTTCTTCGTGAATCCGCGTTTGCGGAGCGGCTGCTCGAAAGGTACCAGCGCGCGCTCATAACCGAGTTCGCATACCAGCCCGCGGAGATACGGATAGGGATCGTCGATCTGCCGTATGGTATCCACCACCTCGCGGTCGTAGAGACCGAATCCCGTGGCGTTCTTGATCAACTCGATCTCTGACAACCGCGCTATCAGGTGGTAATAGATATTTCGAGCCAGCCAGAACAAGGAAGATTCTTCACTGTTTGTTTTCTGCGCTAGAACCAGCTTGAAACCTTCTTGCCATTTCTTTACGAACGCAGGTATCAGTTCGGGAGGATCCTGCAGATCGGACGCCATGTAGATCACGGCCTCACCGTGCGCGCTCATGATGCCGTAGTAGGGCGAACGGATATGGCCGAAGTTTCGAGTATTGACGATGACTTTGACGCGCGCATCTTTCTTGCAGATCTCCCGGAGCAAATCGACGCTCCGGTCCGTCGAGCTGTTATCGATGACGATCAACTCGTAGGTATGTTGGGGCAGTTCGCGTTCCATGACCCGCGTCACCCGCTCGTACAATTCAGGAATATTCTCTTCTTCGTTGAAACATCCCGTCACGATGCTGATGAGGCTCATGGATTAGACTTTCTCCCCCAAGCGCGGAGGCATACCGAGGTGCCGGTGAGCAGACCAACACCAATCTGTAATGGTTGAAGCACAATTCCTGTCGCAAACAAGATCGGGTTGTACTTACAATTTAGGACGTTTTGAATGCTGCGCCCCATCTTTGGCATCTCCGCGCCCCCCTGCCGAAACACCGTCAGACCCGCCTTTTGTAACGTCGCGGCAAGCGAGACCTTACTGAAATGCATTGTGTGAAATGGGGCGTAGTAGCCGTCCCAGTACTTACCGAAGAGATGTTTGACCCCGGTTTTTAACGACGGTACCTCAACAGCTAACACCCCGCAAGGTTTGAGTAACTTCGCAATTCGGTTCACAAGGCCTACCGGATCATACGAGTGCTCGAGCACGTGGCGGCATAACACAAAATCAAACACTCCCTGCATCGTAAATAAATCCTCATACGACGCATAATCCTCTGGCCGAAGCGCATGCGGAGATGACGAGTGCAGGTCCGCACCGATGACCGTTGCGTCCGGAAATAGCTGCTGTATGGCTCGCGTGTAAGTGCCGTTGCCACATCCGTAGTCAAGCATTGTCGCAGCTGAAGCAACGACGGTATTGCAGAAGGATTTTAAGTCTCTCCTTGCAGCAGCCATCTTCAGATTCGTAACCAGTTGCGATTCATTTGGCTGAAAATCGAAAGACTCGCGATCTTCGTACAACAGGTGAGCTGTGTCCTCGGTCGGGATAGGATCTGAGAAACCCAGGCTGCACAACGGGCAATAGAGAATACTAAAGGTCTGATTCCTGTAAATCCCACCGCCGCATACGCTCGCGACCTTGAGGCGCGAATTGATACATCCCTCGTGCAGAGGAGACAAGTCGTTCGCTACGAATAAGGGCCTTCCGCTGCTCGTTACCACGGACTCATCCTTCACGCCTCATCGCTGGTATTGTTGTTGTTATCGCGCCACTCGTTCCTGCGGAACAGCGTAGCAGACCAGCGACGACGTAGCTGTTTCTGGCATGCGACTGCAGTTTTCAAATTTTCGCACTGCTTCTTGCGGCGGCATGACGCAGAGCCCGTCGGATGGTTGTTCCCCAAAGGGCGGGATTGCTGTCCGTAAAGGCTACGGCTTCCACGTTGTTAGAACGCAACGCATGAAGGACACGACGGCCGAGCCTGCCCGCTCCGAAAACGACAAACCCATCCCGGCGTTCCACTGCGGAGTTAAATGCCCCCGTCAGCGTGCTCTCGGTTTCGACGCGAAAGAGCTTATCGAGTCGTTGAATGGATGGCTCGCGCACGCTACAACCCCCGATCATAGATGTGTTTTCGCAAGGACGGAATGCTCGCGTATGGACTGTCGATACTGTCTATCTGAATCGAGTCGTCTTTTTTAAGAGCAGCACGAATAACCTCGCCCCGCATTAATTCGCGACATGAGATTTGTCCTTTTTGAAGCGGAACAGCCAGGTAGATGTCTTCGTCCGTTAGCACGTGGCCAACTGGGAGATCGCGAGTGGCATAGACTCCGCGGACGAGGGAGTCAAGATACGCGATCTCCTTCTGAGGGGGGATTCGTTTTTGCGTTCCTGGCGCACCACACATTTCTTTCGCCTTGTGGAAGGCCTTGAACCACGTATCGATCTGGTCTGGCAGCGAGCAATAGGAACTGACTTCCATGTCATCCGTTTGGATATCGACGTGCCGCTCGAAAGTGCGAGCACCCTTCGCGTAAGCGATCAGCATCGACGTTGTCCAATCCGCACACTCATGCGTGGAAAATCCAATAGTGTGGTGCGGGTAGCGATTGCGCAGGAAGTCAATCTGATTCATCTCGAGTTCCTGATCTTCAGTGGGATACATCGAGACACAATGGTTGATCGCCAAGGGGATATGCCGGTTTTCAAAGAATGTCACTAGGTCATCAATGTCTTTCAAAGACGTGCCACCCGTGGAAACGATCACTGGTTTCTTGGTCGTCGCAATCTTTTCGATGAGCACCCAGTCGTTCACATCAGAACTCGCAAGCTTCAGGATCGGGATGCCCAACTCCGTGCATACTTCCACAGACTTCTCGTCGAAGGCGGTAGCCATCGGGATGCAATTTCCCTCTCGGATTGCGCTTATCAGTTTCGCTATCTCCGGGAACGAGAGTTTCGTGGCGATCGTCTTCTTGATGTAGCGAATGTCCGTCCGTTCACGGAAATCTTTGTGAATGAACCGATCTACGTCGCGCAATTGAATTTTGATCGCGGCGCGAACGTTATTGAAGCGTACGACCTGCGAGTAGCTGGAGACGATCTTCAATCCCCGCTCCACATCACCGAGGTGATTGTTTGCGAGTTCAAGGACGAATAGATCTTCGAAGATATCTCTATTCATTTCGTTTTCACCTGCTCTAGTCCTCGGGATACCGATTCGACGCAAGTTCTTCCTGCGACAAAAACGGGTACATATCTTCTAATGCTGGCGTCACGATCGTTCCGTCTTCCGATTGACGCGAACGAATGCGAGGCTCGAATCCCTGCGCCGCGTCCAGCGAAACGCTGATCAGACTCGGACCTGCGGCGTTCATCAAATCGTATACCTGTTCCATTTGTCCATCGGACTGTAGCCGCATCGCCGGTATGCCATATGCTTCCGCGATTCGCGCCATGTCCGGGAACGTCACCCCGCTCGCGGGACTTTCGCCGACGAGCCGTCCAAAGAAATTCGTCTGCGTGCTGCGGATCGAGAGATAACCATCATTGTCCAGTACAACGATTTTAATCGGCAGCTTGTAATGAACGACGGTTTGCAACTCCTGGATGTTCATCTGAATACTGCCATCGCCCGCGAGACACACAACCCTGCCCTGGTGTGCGAACGCTGCGCCTATCGCGGCAGGGAGATCGTATCCCATGGAGGCGCACCCCGAATTCGAGAACAGCCTTTGGCCAGCTTTCAGTGGCAGCGCCTGGAAAGGCACGATGCACGCGCTTGCGTTTCCACAAACGACCACGTCGCCGTCCCCAAGAACCTTGCCGAGCATCTCGACGAAGTAGTACGGGTTCAGCGGCGGGCCCGGTTTTCTATGCTGCTGCTGAACCACCGGGTAGCGCGCCACGCGTTCGCGGCACCACGCCAGCCAGCGTGAGTGGCTGCGTATCTGATCGGGGTTGGACGCAAGTTGCCGATTCAGTTCACGCAGGAATACCCGCAGGTCGCAGTGCACAGCCAGGTCGGGACGAACAGTCGGCTTCACGAATTCCGCTTCGTCTATATCGACCTGTATCTTGAACGCCTTTGGCGCGAACGATGCCCAGTTATAGCTGACCTGCCGAATGTTCAGACGCGACCCAAGCACAAGCACAAGGTCGGCGTCTTGCAAGGTGAAATTACCCGCGCGTTCTCCGATCGTGCCGGGGCGCCCGCAAAACAGCGGGTCCGTGGACGAGATAAGATCGTGCGTCCATGCAGTCGTCACGGGAATCTGCAGGGCACCGATAAGGGCCTCGTACTCTGCGATGGCATTCGCGAGCCGCACTCCGGTGCCGGCCAGCACCACTGGTTTCTTCGCTGCGGAAATTCGCTTTAGAACCTCACTCGCGAGCTCCGAGATTTTGCCAATATCCCAAGTGACCTCGTCCTCGTGTTCGTCATAGACTCGCATCGAATCTTCGTCCACCATCGCGCCTTGCACATCAATCGGCACATCGATCCAGCAAGGTCCGGGACGTCCCGCTTTCGCCAGGTAAAAAGCCTTTTCCAGGTGATACCGGATTGAGGCCGGGTCATCGACGAGCACAGCGTACTTGGTGATTCCGCGAACCATGCCGATGATGTCTGCTTCCTGATCGCCAAGTTGCCTCAAATCTTCGCAGCCCATCAGCGTCTTGCACGTTTCGCGCTTCACCTGCCCGGAAATGACGAGCATCGGAATCGAATCCGTGTACGCGCCGAAGACTCCATTCAGCGCGTTGATGCCGCCGGGGCCCGTGGTCACGTTGATTACGCCGGGCGTATTCGTGATTCGCGCATAGCCTTCGGCTGCCATCGCCGCTGCCTGCTCGTGGTGCATGCAGATGTACTGAAGGCGGCTTTCTTTGCCAAGCGAATCGTTCAGGTGCATCGCTCCGCCACCGGTCACCAGGAAGACATGACGCACGCCCCAGTCGGCTAATCGCTTCGCAACGTAGTCAGATACCTTGATCATTTTTTCTCTTATCTCGAACCTTTCATGGACTACGACCGATGCCAGGCGATGGTCCGACCTAGACTCTCTTCCAGTGACACGTGGACCGCCAATCCCAACTCTTTCTCTGCGCGCAAAACTTCGGGTACGTAACGCGTGCTCGGAACTCCTGGCCGTCCCAGCACCTCTACCTTCGATCCGCCGCCTGCTACACATGCGACCAACTTCGCCAACTCACGAATCGACACAGCGTGCTGACTGCCCACGTTGTAAGGTCTGGCCGACTCGCCCTTCGCCAGTATCGTCCACAACCAGATTGCGAGGTCAGCGGCGTAGAGATAGGAGCGCACTGTGCTGCCATCGCTTTCAATCTGGATCGTCCGACCCTCCACGGCATCGCGGACAAAATTCCCTACCGCGAATTCATTCAGTGGAAGATGTGGACCGACGAAGGCGAACATTCTTGCGATCAGTGCCGCAAAACCGAATTGCCGTGAAAACTGTGCGCAAAGAAACTCGGATGCCCGCTTCGCCTCACCGTAAGCGCTTTTCGCACTCATCGTGTCGGGAGCGCCCGCGAACTCTTCGGATATCCCCTCGATCTCTGCGGGCTGAGTTCCGTAAACCGCTCCAGAGCTAGTGAACAAAAGGCGGCGAGCGCCATGCGTTCGTGCGAACTCCAGCACGCGCGTGGTAGCCAGCAGGTCGGCATCAAATGTAGCCAGCGGACGCTCAGTCTCCGGCGCCTTACTTCGCTCCGTCGCAGCATGAATCACAAAAGAAAACTCGCCGGCGGGAAAATCAAATGAAGCGGCATCTCCCTGCACGAACCGAACCGCGCGATGATTCCCTGCATAAGGGGCTTTCGCGCGAAACGCTGCCGGATTTCGTGTGAGCACAACCGCGTTCACGCCCAGATCAAACTTGTCGTCGGCCCAGCACAGGCTTTCCAGCAACCATGTCCCGACAAATCCTGTGCCGCCCGTGATGAACAGCGACTGTCCGCGCAGGCTCTCCCACACGTCAGATGTGTGCGACAGCACGTGTTCAAGATCGCGGGCAAGAGGATGGTTGGTCATTTATTTTGCAGACGTGGCGCAGGCCACCGGAACCTCGTGAAGCGTTGCAACCATGTGATCCAGCATGGCCTTCGTCAGTCCCGGATAGACTCCGAGCCAGAAGGACTGGTTCATGATGCGGTCGCTGTTCGCCAGATCACCCACAACACGATGCGAGATATTTTTGTACGCCGGTTGACGCACAAGGTTTCCACCGAACAATTGGCGGGTCGCGATTTTCTTCGACTCTAGGAACTCCACCAGCGCTGTGCGGGTGAATGGCGCATCTTCGCGAACCGTCACCGGGAATCCGAACCAGCTTGGGTCGGAGTGCGGCGTCGCCTCCGGCAAGATGAGGTATTGCTGCAGATCCGAAAGCGCATTTTTCAAGTAGGCACAATTTGTCTTGCGCGCCGCAATGAAGCCCGGCAGTTTCTGCAACTGCGCCACTCCCACCGCCGCCTGCATATCCGTCACCTTAAGGTTGTAGCCAATGTGCGAATAGATGTACTTGTGATCGTATCCATGCGGAAGTTCGCCTAGCTGCCAATCGAATCGCTTGCCGCAGGTATTCTCGCAGCCGGGATTGCACCAGCAATCGCGCCCCCAATCGCGGAATGATTCGGCAAGCGTCTTCAGCAACGGTTTTTCCGTCATGACGCATCCGCCCTCACCCATGGTGATGTGGTGCGCCGGATAAAAACTCACCGAGGCCATATCGCCGAAGGTGCCTACATTCGTCCCGCGATAGGTCGAACCCAGCGCATCGCAGCAATCTTCCACCAGCCACAGGTCGTACTTCTTGGCGAAGGCAGTCACCGCGTCAAGGTCGAAGGGATTGCCCAGCGTGTGCGCGATCATGATGGCGCGCGTTCGCTCCGTGCGAGCTGATTCCAGATACTGCGGATCAATGTTGTAAGTCGGTATCTGCACATCGACAAAGACCGGGACCAGTCCGCACTGAACGATGGGATTCACCGTGGTCGGAAATCCAGCGGCCAGTGTGATCACCTCGTCGCCCGGCTTCAATCGGCGATCGCCGAGTCGTTCGGATGTGAGCGCCGAGAGCGCGACCAGGTTCGCCGACGATCCTGAGTTCACTAATATCGCCGAGCGCACGCCGACGAACTTCGCGAACTCCCTTTCGAACTCCTCGGCAAATCGCCCGGTCGTCAGCCAGAAATCTAGCGCCGACTCAACCAGTAACTCCAATTCGGACTCGCCAAAAACCCGCCCAGAGATGGGCACGAGCGAAACGCCGGGCACGAACTCCTTCGCAGGAAATGCCTCGCGATAGTATTCGCCTACCAGGCCGCGTATGCGGTCGCGCAACTCGTTAGACTTTGACACTACTTCAAGACCTCCCGGTACCACGCGATCGTCCGCTCCAGACCTTCGTCCAGTGTGAACTTCGGCTTCCACTGCAATTTTTTGCGGGCCTGCTCCGCGCTCAGGTACTGGTGACGAATTTCGTGAACAGTTTCGTTGCGTATCTCCGGCTGCAGCCTCGACTGCATGCGCTCCAATATTTTATTCACCAGATCCAGCACGCTGATCTGCGTTTCGTTCGAAAAGTTGAATGCCTTCCCTGCCAGGCTCGGGTCTGCTAGAAGTCTTTCAGCAAGCAGCATGTACGCTGCGGCGCCATCTTCTATATAGAAGTAGTCGCGAATGAATTTTCCGTCCGAACGAATCACCGGACGCTCGCCGCGCAACACCGAGCGTATCGTCCCCGGCACCACGCGATTCCAGTTCAGGTCTCCGCCGCCATAGAAATTTCCGCAGCGCGTGATCGCCACCGGCACCTTGAACGAGATCGCGTACGACTGCGCGATCAGATCTGCGCATGACTTGCTTACATCGTACGGATGCTGCCCCTGCAGCGGCATATCTTCTGTATACGGAAGCGCCTTCTGCTCTCCGTAGGCTTTGTCGGACGAGGCCAGAACCACCGCTTTCACCTTCAGCGAACGGCGACAGGCTTCCAGTAGATTCCACGTTCCGCGAACATTGCTTTCGAAGGTCGATAGCGGATTTCGGTTGGCGATGCCAACGATGGTCTGTGCCGCCAAGTGGAAGACGGCTTCCACCTCGTACTCGCCAAGAACGCGTTCCAGTAGCTCCGGACTGCTCAATTCGCCGCGCACCACGTTGACGCGCTCTCCTAACCCTTGCCGTACGAATTCGCTGTCCGGGACCCAGTCTCGCACCAGCGAAGTCACCGAGGCGCCTTGCTCTATCAGGCTCTTCGTCAACCATCCGCCCAGCAATCCCGTTGCTCCCGTGATCAGTACAGGACGGTCCCGCCAAATCGTACTCGTCATTCCCACACCTTCCAGGGAGCTTCGTTCTTGTTCCACAACTCGTTCAGATACTCGTATTCGCGATAGGTATCCATTGCGTAGAAAAATCCGTCGTGCTGGAAGGCCATCAGCTCGCCTTCGGCGGCTATCTTTTCCAGCGGTTCGCGTTCCAGGATGCAAGCGTCGCCGCCCAGGAAATCGAATATTCCGGGATTGAAGATGAAGAAGCCAGCGCTTGCCCGCCCGCTCGTCTTGGGTTTCTCCAGGAAATTTGTGACGCGCCCGATGGAGTTCATCTCGATCATCCCGAATCGCGAACTCGGATTCACCGTCGTCACCGTCGCCAGCTTGCCGTGCCTCTTATGGAATTCCAGCAGCTTCGGGATATCGACATCGCCCACCCCGTCTCCATAGGTCAACATAAAAGGTTCGTTGCCGATGTATTTCTGCACCCGCCTCACGCGTCCGCCCGTCATGGTGGACTGGCCTGTATCTACCAAGGTTACGCGGAAGTCCTGCTCCGTGTGCTCATTGTTGAATTCTATCTTCGATTTCTTCCCCAGACTGATGGTGAAATCGTTGTTCATCGGTTCGTAGTTCAGGAAATATTCCTTGATCATGTTGCCGCGATAACCGAGACAAAGCACAAAATCGAGAAGACCTGCATGCGCATACGTTTTCATGATGTGCCACAGGATCGGACGGCCACCGATCTCGACCAGCGGCTTCGGCCGGAACTCCGTCTCTTCTCTCAGACGAGTGCCTAATCCTCCGCAAAGTACGATTACCTTCATTGCATCTCCTGAACAGCGGCTTATGACGCCTCACGGTGCTCTCCCGAATGATCCCGCAATCTCGCAGGACACCGCCGACTTCTAATGAGTTACCGGGTTACGACATCTTAGGACAGGATACAAATACGCGCCACTTTGAAGTGAGACTACGACGCCCCCCGGACGATCCACCCAGCTTTCGCCCTGTCGAACGGGCCATTCTGCTGCGTTATACTAAAGGGATGCCTACTCATCGAAATTGCGACTAGAGAGGTGTCCCCAACTTATGGACTTCCAATTACAGAGCACGTACAAACCGCAGGGCGACCAGGGCACCGCCATAGAGCAGCTTACACGCGGATTGCGGGATGGAGAAAAGCACCAGGTGTTGCTGGGCGTCACCGGGTCGGGCAAGACGTTCACCATGGCCAAGATCATCGAAGAGATGAACCGGCCAGCCCTTGTCCTCGCTCACAACAAGACTCTGGCCGCCCAGCTTTACCACGAGTTTAAGAATTTCTTTCCCAACAACGCCGTCGAGTACTTCGTCTCCTACTATGACTATTACCAGCCGGAAGCCTACATTCCCGCGGGCGACATCTTCATCGAGAAGGAAGCGACCATCAATGACGAGCTCGACAAGTTGCGCCTCTCTGCCACCAAGTCACTGTTCGAGCGCCGCGACTGCATCATCGTAGCCTCCGTAAGCTGCATCTACGGCCTCGGTTCGCCGGAAGCCTACTACGGAATGTTGCTGTTCCTGGAAAAGGGACAGCGCATGAAGCGCGACGACATCGTAAAGAAGCTCGTCGAAATCCTCTACGAACGCACCAACGAAGATTTTAAGCGCGGAACATTTCGCGTACGCGGCGACGTCATCGAGATTTTCCCTACCTACGACGACAACGCCTACCGCATTGAAATGTTCGGTGACGAGGTGGAATCACTCTCCCAGATCGATCCGCTCTTTGGAACCGTGAAGCAGCGCTACACGCGCCTCCCCATCTATCCCAAGACGCACTATGTGATGAAGCCCGAGCAGAAGACGCACGCCGTCGAATCCATCCTGACCGAACTCGGATGGTGGGAGAAGGAACTCGAGAACCAGGGACGCCTCGTCGAATCCCAGCGCATACACCAGCGCACCCGCTTCGATCTGGAGATGATCAAGGAGATGGGTTACTGCCACGGCATTGAAAACTATTCGCGTCACTTTACCGGACGCCTTCCGGGCGAGCCGCCGCCAACTTTGCTCGATTACGTCCCTCGCGAATTCCTGCTCTTCATCGATGAATCGCACCAGACCATTCCGCAGATACACGGCATGTGGCACGGTGACCGCTCGCGCAAGGCCAACCTCATCGAGTACGGCTTCCGCCTGCCCAGCGCGCTCGATAATCGTCCGCTGCAATTCGAGGAATTCGAGAACCGCGTCAACCAGGCAGTCTATGTTTCCGCCACGCCCGGCCCCTACGAACTCACAAAGGCCGCCGGCGTCGTCGTCGAACAGATCATTCGTCCCACCGGCCTAGTCGATCCAGAAACAGAGATTCGCCCGGTCAAGGGACAGATTGACGACCTGCTCGGCGAAATACGAAAGCGCGTAGCCAATGGTCAGCGCGTCCTCGTCACCACGCTCACCAAGCGCATGTCGGAAGATCTGGCGGAGTACTACAGCGAGGTCGGTGTGCGCTGCCGCTACATGCATTCTGAGATCGAGACGCTGGAACGCATCAAGATTCTGCGCGACTTGCGCAAAGGCGAGTTCGATGTCCTCATCGGAATCAATCTTTTGCGCGAAGGACTCGACCTGCCGGAAGTCTCGCTGGTAGCCATTCTCGACGCGGACAAGGAAGGCTTCCTGCGCTCCGCCGGTTCGCTTATCCAGACCATCGGACGCTGTGCCCGACATCTCGAAGGCCGCGCCATTCTCTACGCTGACCGCATGACCGATTCCATGCGCAAAGCTCTCGACGAAACCGATCGCCGTCGCGCGATACAGGTGGCCTACAACGTCGAACACGGAATCACGCCGGAGAGCATTATTCGACCGCTCGATATGACGCTCGCCGGAATCGTCGCGGCCGATTACGTCGACCTCGCCGACCAGGCCGACGGCATGCCGGAATTCAAATCCCAGCAGGAACTCGACCTCTATATTTCGAAATTGGAAAGTGATATGCGCGAGAGCGCAAAGAAGTTTGAATTTGAAAAGGCCGCGAAGCTGCGCGATTCGATACGCGACTTGAAGACGAAAGAATTCATCTTCGCGTAAACAATCCGGCCACGGATTAGAACCGGCGGGCGTGGCTGATCTATTTCTCTTCGGCAAGCCACAGTTGGGGACGCATACGGAACAGCGGATCGACGCGTCCTTTGTAGAGACGGTCGCGGTCGATCATCGCGGTGAGCTTTACGCCGTCGGCGCGCAACTTCTGGATCAGCCACCCTTCTTCATTGCTCATCACCACGTATTTCTTGTTAGCCGCGCGGAAGTCGCTCAGGTTCTGTTCGTGAATCGGGAACACGCTGTCACGCCCCGCATACAGCGTCTGTTCGGCCGAGTCCTCTTTCTGGTATCGATGCACGGCATCGAAATCGACGGGAAAGACGATGCGTGAACTCAGTTCGTGCGGTCCGTAGAAAGTGAGCGGCAGCACAATGAGTGAGTCCGGACAGAGCACGGGCAGGTTGCCCTTCAGGATCGGTTCGTGGATGTACGTCTCGAACTGCGTGCGGCGCTCGATGATCTCCTGCGCCATAAACGCAGTGCGAACGCCGAACCAGCAGAAGAAGATGAACGCAAGCGCAAAGCCGACCCAGGCTTTGCGGCGTCCGAGTTTCGCCCCGGCTATGCCGACGCCGATCGCAACTCCGAATGCAGAAGGCAGAACGTATCGCGAAGTGACCTGCCCCGTCTTGAGCACGGCAATGGCATAGGCGACGAACGGCAACGCGATGAGGGTGACGTCGGCCGCGAGTTCGTGGGCGGGAATGAGCAACTCGTCGTCGCTGCGCCGGCGAATCAACCAGAACACCATCGCCGCAACGAAAAGAACGATGACGGGCCAGATCGTCTCTTCGAGTAGTGCGTCGTATCCGTACCAGAGGAATTCGGACTTGGGATGATTCCACGCATACGAGGTGTAGAGCCTCATGTCCGTCCGAATCAGCGGCAGATACGCGAGCAGCGGCAGTCCGCCGAGCAACTGCGCGCACCAAACACCATAGTCAATTCGTCCGCGCCGCAGCGCGCGCACCAGTTCTCCCACCGCAACGGGGAAGAAGACGAGTACCGCGTAGTAGTGGCTCGAAACACCTGCCGCCAGCGCCACGGCCAGTGCTGCCAGGGCGATTTTCCTGTGACATTGCTCGGCGGCGTTCTGCCACGCCAGCAGCGCAACCATGCCACTGGCCATCAACAAGCCATAAGGACGCGCCTCAAAGGAGTAATCGAACGCCCTGATAGCGAAGACGTAGAGCATCGCTCCGATGGCAAAGGTCGCAGGCACCCGGCGACGCACAAAAAGGAATGTCGCCCCCGCCGCGATCCAGAACGCGAACATCGAGGGCGTTCGCATGGCGACCGCGTTGCTGCCGAACAACCGATTCAGCGGAAGCGTCAGAACGTGATTCAGAGGAGGATTCTGGTCCACGCCGGCGAGCAGCGCCTGCCATATCGCTCGCAAACTGTGCGCGCGCACGATGTAAACCGTGATGAGTTCATCGAACCAATAAACTTTTATTGCGGAGAGCAGGACGGTGAGCGCGAAATACAGCACGGTAAACGACAGGAATACTCGGTAGGGATGCGCACTCAGCGTCGATTGCAGGCGCTCCGCTCTCTGAGCGAGGCTTTCTCGTGTGCCTCTCAAATCGGCCTGAATGCTGGACATCTACTCCGAATCCTGTTCTCGCGGTCAGCGCACTAAAGACGTTCGGTTTGGCTTATCGAGGGACCGCCGAGTGTAACGAAGAGTTTGACACATCCGCGAACATTTTCGGGTATTTCCCCGCGGAAAATGCGCTTCTATTCACCTTCCTGCAGCGTCTTGATGTGCTCTTCCAGCGCCCGGGAATACTCGCGTTCCGCTTCAAGTTCCGATTCCAGCTTCTTGATCTGGCTATGGAGTCTTAGCAGTTCGAGCCGCATCTTTCCGGCATCCATGGTTGACGACAGCGGCGGTGCAGGAACTCGCGCTTGCGGGGCGGGCTGCGGAGTCGTTTGCTGTGCTACGAATTGCGCTGGCGGAATGACCAGTTGCGGGGCAGCGAAGGGATTCGGTCCCGCTGCGGCTGCGACCGTTGCCGCCATGGAAGGCGGCGTCGGGCGCGGAGCGGCGGCAGGAACCGTCAGTGGCATCGCGCGCTGTTCGGCCATAGGTGCACGTGCAGCTACCTGCATGGGACGCGGTGCGTTCGCCGGCGAAGCAAAGATGCTGCTCAGCGCCGCGGCCGACGCGCTCGCCGCAGCCGCTGAGGCCGCAGGAGTCGCCGGTTGACCAGCGGTAGGATCCAGAAGATGCCGCACCCTCGTGATCAGGTCCTGCGGCTGAAATGGTTTGCGGATCAGTTCGTCAGCCTTTACGGCAAACGCTTTTTCCGCCACCTGCCGATTCACCACGCCCGACATCAGGATGACGGGCGTGCGCGCAAAGCGCACGTGCTGCTTGATGTGCTGACACACCTCATACCCGTCTTTATCCGGCATGATCACGTCGCTGATCACCACGTCGGGCGCGTTCTGTTCCATCAGGGCGATTGCGCTCGCAGCATCGTGGCACGCGATCACGTTGATGTTCTCGCGCCGGAATGCGATCTTGATCACTTCGCGCATGGTTGCGCTGTCATCGATGAAGTAGACGACCGGTGTTGCGCTCATCCCAATCCTCCGTCCAAGGCTTCGCGCTCTTCGTCGATTTCGCGCAGTGCGTCCAACATTAATTCCGTCACGGAACGTATCACGGTGCGTGTGGTGGCCGTGTCGCCCGGCAGGAATTTGTAGACGCCCTTCTCAACCCCGTTGCAACATTTCACGATTTGAACCACCGCGTCGTCGCCGATGTAGTCGCCACATTCCGCATGGATCACGTCGCCCACCTGGAAGAAGATGATCCCGTCCAGCTCGCCCGCATTGATATGCAGCGCTCCGGATTGCCGCGAGTGTCCCAGCATCTGGATGATGCCCGGCAGGTCCGTTAGCGACAGATTTCCTTCCAGCGCGGTCTCGGAACTTTCCAGCATCTGCGTCGGCTGGAAGCCTTCATCGTGGCTACGCAGGAAGCTGCGAATGTGCGCAGCGATATTTTCCGGGCCCAGGCGACGATCGATGTAGTCATCGCAGCCTGCGCGGAAAGCCGCCATCAGAGCCTGTTCTCCGCCATCGCCCATCGCCAGGATGGGAATGTGCGCTGTTTTTAAGTCGGTGTGCAATATCTTCGGCAGTTCGAACGCGCTCATCTCGCGCAAGTTGGTCGCGCACACGATCGCCGTCGGCGGACTCCACTCCAGCATCGTCAGCGCATAAGCCGATTGCGTGCTGTGTACCACTTCAAAGCCTTGGATCTTCAATGCGTCCGAGAGTCGCTTCGCGAAGAACACGTTGCTGTCGATCACCAGTATCTTGGCAACGGCCGCTGCGGCGGTATTCATGCGGTGACCTCCGATGCAGACTTCTTCCGGGGACGCGTCGAGTCGTACGCGATCAGCGTTTCCAGGTCGATCACTTCCACGATCTCGTCGTCCAGGGACAGCAATCCTTCCACGTATTCCGGCAGCCGCGAGGTCGGAGGAAGAACTTCCGCGTGCGTCAGTTCGCATTCCCCGGTCACAGGCAGCGCAGTAAGCTCCAGTGTTCGTCCAAAACGGCGCGTCGCAATCAGGTAAAACTTCCGCGCCGGAGCATCCGTTCCAACCAGCACCTGCGCCACATCGCACACCGGGATGATGTGTCCGCGTCGGACCAGAACCCCGGCCAGCAGACGCGTCGTATGCGGAAACTTCTGAAGCCGGTCAGGACGCGCAAGTTCCGCAACGATATCTGCGGTCAATGCAAAACGCTTTTTCCCCAGCGGGAATAGCACGAACTGTCGAGTGTGTGCCGTGGAGACCCGAGGAGACGGCGTCATACCGCTGCTCCCTTCGCCAACCGATTGCACCCTTGTACCAGCGTCAACTCGCTCGCGGACAGGAACGCGGTGGAATCCACTACGGCCACAACATTGTCGTCGCCCAGCAGCGCCAGTCCGCGATACCAGCGCCTCTCTTCCCCGTGGAATGCGTGCGGCAGCGAGAGAAGATGTTGTATCTCCACAATGCGGTCGATGGAATCCACCGCCACTGCTGCCCGCGAATTGCGGAGGATCATCACTCGGCTCGGCTTCGAACCTTCCAGCCGGAAATGCTGCCCGGCTTCCACCACGAAATAAGTCTTCCGCTCGCGAACCAAGGTGCTCTTCACCTTCGCAACTTCCGTACGGGCCGTGTAGTGAGCGATGGAGCGTAGCTCGTGCAGGTCGCGTATCTCGTCCACTTCCTTGGCGGGAATCGCAAACGTGTTCGGTCCCACGGCAAACAGGATCACTGCTTCCGTAGCGCGGCGAGTCACGGCATTGCGAGCGTCAGGGCGATTAAGTTTCACAGCGCACCCACCCGCACGGCTCCGTAAACATAGAGCACACGCTTTTCAATCGCTTGATAGATATTGTCGATCGGCAACACCTGGTCCACAGCGCCGGTCTTGATCGCTTCCGCCGGCATACCAAAAATGACCGAGGTAGCCTCGTCTTGTGCAATCACGTAGCCGCCCGCGATTTTGATAGCCTGCACCCCGCGAGAAGCGTCGTTGCCCATGCCGGTCAGCACAACGCTGATTCCCATAGGCCCCGCAAATCCGGCGACCGTTTCCAGCGTCACATCCGCACACGGTTTATAACCGTGGATGCGCGGCCCATCATCGAGCGTGATGCGACCCGTCGGCGACAGACGCAGATGGTTCGCGCCCGGACAAACGTAGAACGTTCCCTGCTGAACGATTTCGCCGGCTTCGGCTTCTTTCACTCTTATCGGAGAAGCATCGCCCAACTGCGCCGCAAACTGCGAAGTGAACGCTCCCGGCATGTGCTGGATCAGCAGCACCGCCCCAGGAAAATCTTTGGGGAACGAAGGTGCCAAGTTCATCAGTGTCGCCGGACCGCCCGTAGAGGCCGAGATGACGATGACCGGAAACTTCCCTGCCGGGCGTTGCGCGCCCGGCGCGATGTTGAATGCGGTGCTTACAACCGGCCCCGGCGGTAGCGGATTGGCGGCCACGGCGGCGACCAGCGCAGAAGGCGGCTCGGTACGCGGCGCGCTGTTCGCAATCTCGTGCGCGAGCTTTGAACGGGTTGCTGTCCGCACCACTCGAACCTTCGACGCCATCTTCAACTTACGTACCAGCTCCTCGCGCACCACGTTCATGTCGAGGTCGATGCCGCCCGAGGGCTTGGCAACAAAATCAATCGCACCCAGTTCCAGCGCTTTCAGCGTGATGTCTGCGCCTTCGCGCGATTCCGAACTCACGATCACGATCGGACGCGGCTGCGACGACATGATCAACTCCGTCGCTTGCAGTCCGTCCATGTGCGGCATGTTGATGTCCATTGTGATCACGTCGGGTCGCAAGGCTTCCGCCTGCGCCACCGCATCGCGACCATCACGAGCCTCGCCTACGACCTCAAACTGCCCATCGGCGCTGATGATACTCAACAGCACCTTCCGCATGAATGCCGAGTCGTCGGCGATCAACACACGGATTTTATTCCCTGCAAACATCTACGTCCCTAGTGTCCAGCCGCCATTGCTGCGGGCTTTGCCTTGCCTGAGGTGCCGATCAATCGCACGATCTCAGCCACAAACAGATCTTCCTGCACCGGCTTCACCATGAACGAAGCCGCGCCTTCCTTCATCGCGCGCTCGCGATGTTTTGCGCCTGCACGCGACGTAACTACCATCACCGGAATGTGCCGCGTCTCCGGCTGTTGCCGCAGGTGCAGCATGAGCTCGTAACCGTTGGTGCGCGGCATTTCCAGATCCGTCACCACCAGGTCGCATCCCGTCTGCGTTACGATCTCCAGCGCTTCCAGTCCGTCGCACGCAAGCTTCACGCGATAGCCCGCCTTCTCCAGCATGCGTCCCACGAACTTGCGCACGGAGATGGAATCGTCGGCCAGCACAACAACTTTTTCGCGCTCCACCACGTCGATGGCTTCCAGCGGAATCTCTCCGGCAGCAACCGCCAGCGCGCCCGGAGCGAAGATGCGTGCCGCGTTCGCCGCCGTCATCAGCGGACGCCGCTCGATCGATTCACCGACGATGAGGCGATTGATGTCCACCAGCAGGATCAGCGAACCGTCCGGCGCAATCGTCGCGCCCGGGAACAGCTTCACGTTCCGCAGGTATTCACCCATGTTCTTGATAACGATCTCGTCTTTGCGCAGCACTTCTTCTACGACGATGCCGACCTGCCGTCCGGCTACGTTCACGATCACCAGCCTGTACCAGCCATTGATGGGGTCGATCGCGTCGAGTCCAAGCTGCGAGTCCAGGCGAACAACTTCCGTCACCACATCGCGGACCTTCGTCAGCAGCTTGCCGCCGACTTCTTCTATCTCCGCGTCGCGTATGCGGCGTATCTCTTCCACGAAGGCCAGCGGGAAGGCGAAGGTGTTCGTTCCGCACCGCACGAACAGCGCTTGCGAGATGATCAGCGTCAGCGGAACTTTGAGCGTGAAGCGCGTACCCAGCGACTTCTGCGTCTCAATCTCGATCTCGCCATTGAGCGCGGCCAGGTTCGCGCGCACCACGTCGAGTCCTACGCCGCGTCCTGCCAGTTCCGTCTTCCGCGGCGCAGTCGAGAAGCCCGGATGGAAGAGCATATCCAGAAGGTCGCGCTCGCTCAGGCGCGGTGCCTGTTCGGCTGTGACCAGTCCGATGTCGATGGCCGTCTGCCGCGTGCGCTCGTAGTCGATGCCGCGTCCGTCGTCTTCCACTTCGATGTAGATATGGTTGCCGCGATGGTAGGCGCGCACCGCGATCTTGCCGTGGTCCGGCTTGCCCTGGCTGTAGCGTTCTTCGTTGCGCTCGATGCCGTGCGCTACCGCGTTGCGTACAAGGTGCAGCAGCGGGTCGCTGATCTGTTGAATGATGTTGTTATCGAGTTCCGTCTCGGCGCCCGCCAGAGTCAGTTCCACTTGCTTGTTCGCAGCCTTGGCGGCGTCGCGGACCGTGCGCGAAATGCGCGTGTACAGGTTGCCGATGGGAACCATGCGCGCTTGCGTGATCTCGTCCTGCAGGCGGTGCGCAAGCTTGGTGAACTCGTCGATGTCGCTGTCCACTCGACGCACAAAGCCGTCGAGTTGCGTCAGCACTTCCGAGATGTCTGCCGAGATCTCCGTCAGCGAGCGCGAGAGAATTCCGAAATCGTCGTAGCGGTCCATCTCCAATTCGCTGAACTCCGCCAGCGATTGGTCATACGTATGCGAATAGCTCGAATAGCCGCTGCGGAACGGAAATTCACCGCTGCCCCATTCGTCCCTTATCGGCGACTGCCGCTGCATCATGCGGCTCGGCGCACTCTGACTCGTCAACTGCGCGAACTCGTATTTATCCTGGAACTCGCCGACCTTGTCGCTCATACGCGCCTTGGAAAAATTCAAGACGTCGGCCAGCCGCTCCAGTTCCGCAAGGCGTCCCAGCATGCGCGTGCGGTTGATGACCAGTTCGCCGACCGCGTTCATCATGCGGTCCAGCCGCTCCAGTCCTATGCGCACGGATTTCGATTGCGGCATCCCGACCGGCTCGCGTTTTCCCGCGACCACCAGTTCGGTCTCTTCCTTCTTTTCTTGCGGAGCATCCGCTGCCGCTTCCGCCAGCGACTCCGCCGGCTGCGTTTCCTCGCCAGTTTCGGTTGTTTCGGTAATGTTTTGCTGTACAACTTCCGGCGTTGCCGCTTCCGCGACTTCAGCCGGAGCCAGACGCGCGATCCGCGACATCAGCGATTTCGCCGTTGCCTGGAAGGTCGCTTCGTCAGGCCATTGCCGGTAAAGCAATTTCTTCAGCGTATCGACAGATTCAAGACAGATGTCCACGATCTGCGCGCTTGGACGTAGTTCGCCATCACGCAATCGCCCGATCAAATCTTCTGCGCGGTGTGCCACCGTCGAGATGCGATGCAAGCCCACCTGTGCCGCCGAACCCTTGATGGTATGCATCGCCCGGAATAATCGGTTGATGTCTTCCGGATTCGGATTCGCTTCCAGCGCCAGCATGCACTCGGTCACCGCCTGCAGATGCTCTTCCACTTCGGGGATGAAGAACTCCATCACCTCGGCCGGAACCTCGCCGTCCGCGGGAATATCCTCAATCTCTATCTCCTCGACCGGCGCGTGTTGCGGCGCGGCAGGAGTTTCCTGCTCCATCGAGAACTCAGGACCCAACGGCGCGTCTTCGCTCAGCGATTCAATTCCTTGCGATTCCTGCTGGTACGGCTCCGGCTCCGGTTCCGCAACCGGCGCCTGGAACGCGAACGGGTAGCGCTGCTTGAACGCCGCTATATCTTCTTCCGCTTCCGCATTCGTCGCGCTGATCATGAGCAGATCGGTTTCGAGGACCGCGATCGCTTCTGAAATGAATTCCACCAGCGGCCCTGAAGCCTCCGGACTGATGGTCGCGTTCATCGCGTACTGGAAGATGTGCGCGAGCTTGCCCGAAACTTCCGAGAAAAGTTTGAAGCCGTACGTGCCAGACGTTCCCGCCAGTCCGTGCGACGAGATGTGCAGGCGCTCGATGTCCTCCGGCGCGGGATATGGGTCTTGCAGTATCCCCGAATACTCACGCAAAAATTGCAGGTGCTCGCTGGCTTCCTGCAAAAACATCTCTACGAATTCCGGGCCGGGAGTGCTCACTTTTGCTCCTCCCCGCTGGCCATGCGCGCCATGCCGCCTGCAAGCGGTTTTTGCAGGACGCGGCAATCGCCATGCACGATCGTGTTGAAGTTCAGTCCTGCTCCGGACGCCGACTCTGCGTGTCCCAGGAACAGGTATCCGCCCGGCTCAAGGTATTCGTAGAAGCGCTGGATCAGCGCGTTGCGGCGCTCGCCCGAAAAATAGATGAGCACGTTCATGCAGAAGATGACGTCGAAGCGTCCCATGTACACGGCTTGCGCCAGGTTCATCGGCGCAAAGTTCACCATGTTCCGCAGCTTCGGCTTCACCATGTACTGGTCGCCCACGCGCGCAAAGTACGCATCGATCTGTCGCGGGGTCAGGTTATCCAGGGTGCGGCGCGAATACACGCCGCGCTCTCCGTGCTGCAATGCCTGCTTGCTGATGTCCGTCGCCAGCACCGTGATGTTCCATGCCTCGGCGAATTCCAGCGTGTCGCAGATGGCGATGCCTATCGAGTACGGCTCTTCGCCCGTCGAACATCCCGCGCTCCAGATGCGCAGGCTGCGCGGATTCTCCCAGAATTTCTTCATGTGCATTTCCGGGAGGACTTTCTTTTCCAGCGCGGCGAACACATCGGGATAACGATAGAAACGCGTTTCCTGTGTCAGCAGCCGTTCCAGCAACGAATCGTATTCCACGTTGGAGCCGCGGATGCTGCGCAGCAATTCCGCGCCGTAATTCAACCGGCGCACTTCCATATGCTCGCGCACGCGAGTGCTGAAGAAGCGTTCGCGCGACTCATCGAAGTGAACGCCGGAGCGTTGTTCGATAAGCACGCGGATCTCCGACAGCTCGTGATCCGTGATGATCGGGTTGGCCGATTTCTCCATCTACGCCGTTGCCTATACCTTGGCCGAAATGGCCATATCGCGCTGCTGCTGCGAGCCGCCGTGTATGCGGAATTGCGAGAGCGCTTCGTTCAACTGTTCGCTCAACTTCACCATCTGTTCGACCGTGCGCGCCGTTTGACGTGCGCCTTGCGATGTCTGCCGCGTGATGTTGGAGATGATCTGCATGGCGTTCGCCACGCCTTCCGTACCGCGCACCTGTTGCTTCGAAGCCAGCGAGATCTCCTGCACCAGCTCGGCCGATTGGCGTACCACGCTCGAAATCGCTTCCAGCGCTTTGCCTGCCTGGTCGGCCAGTCGCGCTCCAACTTCCACTTCGCGCGTGCCTTCTTCCATCACCACAACCGCTTCGTTCGTCTCCGCCTGGATGGCCTTGATGAGCGCGGCAATGTCCTTCGTCGCAGTGCGCGAGTGCTCTGCCAGTTTGCGGACTTCGTCGGCGACGACGGCGAATCCGCGACCGGCTTCACCGGCGCGTGCCGCTTCAATCGCTGCGTTCAGTGCCAGCAGGTTCGTCTGTTCCGTGATGTCGTTGATGACCGAGATGATCTCTGAGATTTCCAGCGAGCGGTCGCCCAGCGATTTGATCTTCTTCGCCGTCGCCTGCACCGAAGCGCGGATGCGCTGCATGCCTTCCAGCGTGTCGCGAACGGCGCGGTTGCCCTGTTCGGCGGCATCCAGCGCGCGGCGCGCGGCTTCCGCACTGGCTTCCGCGTTGTTCGAAACCTGCTTCATCGAGACCGTCAGCTCTTCCACGGCAGACGACGTATTCGTGATCTCCTGGTCTTGCTGCGTCGCGCCGTTCGCCATCTCTTCCGAAGCCACGAGGATCTCGTTCGCCGAGGTCGAAACGTCGATAGCGCCTTTGCGGACGCGCTCCAGCACCTTC
Source organism: Terriglobales bacterium (assembly GCA_038236965.1). Lineage (GTDB taxonomy): Bacteria > Acidobacteriota > Terriglobia > Terriglobales > Acidobacteriaceae > JBBRZF01. Next base: position 24,703 of record JBBRZF010000011.1, read on the forward strand.
GCAAAGTTGTCGAGCATGTAGTTGACCGAGTCCACCACGTTGCCCAGCGCGTCGTTCGTCACCTTGCCGCGCAGCGTTAAATCGCCGCGTGCGATCTGGCTAACGATGGTCAGGAAGTCCGTTACCGAACGCTGCAGATTTTCCTGCGCTTCCTGGTTGAACATCGCGCGCGACGCGCGTTCGCTGGCGAGGTTCAAGCTGTCGGCGATCACCCGGAAGTCATTCTCCGAATCAATCTCCAGGCGACCCTGGTAGTTGCCCACCGCGATCTGCTCGCTGAATTCCACCACCTTGATCGTCGGTGCCACGATCTTGTTGCTCAGCGTGAACCAGACTCCCAGCACGAACAGCAGCGCCAGGCCAAGTGCAAGCAATGTCAATAATGGCGTATTGCCCTGCGCCGAAAATGCATTGGTCAGCGAGAGTCCGCCGGCGTGCTGGCCGGCCGTGTAAGCCACTCCCAGTACCGCAAGCATTCCAACCAGGTTCGCGACCATCAGCAGAACAACGGTCGAACTAAGACGACCTTTCATAAACCCTCCACGGGATTCCCCCGCAAGACGACTGACGTCAGACCTCAGACGCCAGACAAAACTCAAAATCAAAGACCAACTCAAAACCATTCTTCGCCGACGTCTGACGTCTGCTTCCTGACGTCTGCTTCTAAATCACTCCGACCGGGAACGATTCCACCAGCCGTTCAAGATCGAGCGCCAGCGCCAGACGGTCCTCATGGCGCAGCATCCCACAACAGTGCGGCACATCCTTCGGAGCCGCTTCCGTCAACAACGGTTCCGTCGTGGTGTAAGTGCCGATCACTTCATCGGCCGCAATTCCCACCCTCAAATCGTTGCGGTCGCCTTCTCCGCGCAAGCAGGCTACGACGATATGTTTCGGCGGAAGGTCCGCACGCCTTACTTCCGTGAACGCAATATCCACGATGGGAACGATCGAACCGCGAAGGTTGAAGATGCCTATCAGGCACGCCGGACCAAGCGGAACCTTGGTCAGCTTCGGCCACTCCACAACCTCTTCCACATCCAGCACCGCAAAACAGAAGCGTTCGCGCCCGGCGCGGAAGATGATGTATTGCCGCTGCGGAAGACGCGCTTCCTGCGGTTCTTCGATATCACCCTCGTCGCCATCCGCCTCGGCAGCTTCGGCATTGGCCTGCGCGCGCACCGCAACGCCGGCCGCCAGTTCCGCTTCCCCTTGCTGCTCGTCGAGTTCGCGCTCTTCGTTCACGTCGCTGCTGTCCTTCAAAACTTTTGCCTTATCGCAACAGGCGTTGTACTTCGTTCACTAGCTGTTCCTTGGTGAAGGGCTTCACCACGTATCCGTCGGCCCCTTGCTGCTTTCCCCAGAACTTGTCGCTCTCGCCCGCCTTCGAGGTCACCAGCACAATGGGAATCCGTCCATACTCGTCGCTGTTCTTCAGGTCGCGGCAAGCTTGGAAGCCGTTGCGTCCCGGTATCACCACATCCAGCAGGATCAGTCCCGGACGCTCCACATCGATCATCTGCTCGATGCGACTGGAATCATGCACAGCCACTGGCCAATACCCGGCCTGTTCGAGATACGACTCCATCAGCCGAACTTCGGCTTGCGAGTCATCGACGATCATCACCTTCTTTAGTGTGGACACAGTTCTTCCCGTACCAATCCGTTATTGAACTGCAATTGCGCAGCCATGCAGCACCGCGCCTCGTATAATCGTGATACTTCGAACAAGCCGCTTCATTTCAGCAGCTTACATCGAAAAACAAAATCGCCTAACTGCTGCCGCCCACCACGTGAGACGAAGTGTTCGTCTCACCCTGAGATTCTTTCTCAGCAAACAGCATCTCGCTGTCCAGCGACGAGAATCGTTGCAGCGTCTCGTGCATCCGCAGCGACATGTCGTGAATGGTCTCCAACTGGTCTTTTACCTGCGCGGAAAATTGTTCCGGCTCCAGCAAAAGCAGTTCCGCGTTACCCAGCACCGAGGTCAGCGCATTATTGATGCTGTGGCGGACGTCGAGCATATAGCGTCCCAGCACGGCGTACCGGTTATTCAGCACGATAGCCTGCTCGGCCTTCTTCGCCCTTGTCGAGGCTTCCACCCTTTTCAGACTTTCTGTCGCCAACAACACCACTGCGTCCAGCCAGCCTTCAAAGATCTGCAAAGCCAGCACCCGCGGATTCTGGTCGCGAACCGATTGCAGCGTCCCCCCATCCTCAGCAATGCACAGGGTAGGTCGCGCCGGCGAATCCAGCGACTTCAGGATGGGACTCAGCCTTCCGCTGCGGATCGGCCCCACGATAGCGACGTCGTAATTCGTGTTGACCGTACCGTTCCACAGATCGCTGTTCATCACCGTGAACGCCGGCACCGTGCGCTCTGATTGCCAGCGCGCTAACACCATCCGCGGAAACTCCGCGTCATCCGCAATGATCAGGATATTTGGCTGATTCAATTCGATCTCTCCCCTGCTACCAGCTTTTCCGCTTCGTCCATCAACGAGGTCAATCTTTTTCCGCTCGCAGCCAGGTTCACGGCCGCATCCACGTTCTTCGCGTCGCGCGACTGTGCGATGCACTCCTGCAAGACCGCCGCTTCCGCATGTGCGATCGCAAGCATGGAAATCAATTCCTTCGTCTCTTTCATTTCCAGCGCCCGACGCAGGCTTTCCGTCAGCAATGCGCGGATGGCCACCGTCCGCTGCAACGTGTCTGACAGGTCGTCTCCGCCCTTGATGAACGCCGCGACCTCCCACGACGAAAGCAGTACATCGCTCTTCCCCAAAGTCACTGTCGATATCGGCAGATGCTGCTTCAACAACTCGCCCGAGAACAGTTGCCCGGCAATCGTTTCCAGCGCGGCCTGCACATTCACCGCCACCGGTTCCGGCGCGCGCAGGCTCTGCAATACCTTCGCCGCATGTTCTTCCATCGCTGGCGCGGACTCGATGGCCGCCGCCTCTATCTCGTCGTTCACCGGTGGCGCCGCCTGCGAATCCACCATCGCAAGATGGTCGTCCGGCCCCAGCTCTTCCTCTTCCACCACGATCTGAACTTTCTTCGGCGGAGACGCTGCCAGCGCGCCTTCCAGCACCTTGCGCAGGTCGGCTATCAATTGAAAGGAATGTCCCGCCTGGTAATCCGCGCGATAGATGCTGCGCCAGTCGCGCACCACTCTGCGCAGGTCGGCGATCGGTTCTTCGCAGGCAAACTCCGTCTTCCTGCAATCCACCACCGTCACGTCGCGCGCTTCCAGTTCATTCAGCATTGCGTTGATGCGCTTCAAATCTTCCTGCAACAAGCGCATGAACGACCGCCTCACCAGGAAGTTGTAACGCGTGAACGCCAGCAGCACTCCGGAACCGAAATACATTGGTCCCGCCTGCACCTTGATCGCGCGTCCTTGCGCCAGAATCCCTTCGCGCAACACATCGCCCAACGTAGCGCATTGACTTAACCGAACCAATAGCATTTCCAGCGCGCCCATAAAACTCGGCAGACGCAGTGACGCTTCGCCTATCACCGGTTCCAGCACCCGGGCCATGTCTTCCAGCCGCACCGTGCGGGTATGCATCTCGTCCGGCGCCACCTGCGAAAAATATTGCACCAGCAGGTAATCCACTTTGTCGCGGTACTGTTCTACTTCATCATTCACGTTCAGGTAGCGGTGCAGCAACGCCCGCAGATTCTGTTCGGTGCCCAGCGATTCGGTCTGCAACACCTGCCGCAACTGCACAATGTCGGTCAATACGTCCATCTGCTCCAGCCACTGACGCATCGCCTTTACGCATTCCGCGTCCGCGCGGTCGATGGGCGATTCCAGTTCCTTGCACGGAGACACGCCCAGGTCGAAGCGTCGCAACACAGCCGCATAGACCGTATACACGCGGCGAGCGGCGCGCCATTCTGCGGCGACGTCCTTCAAGGTTGCGGCTGTGGCTGTCATCTTGTTGCTGTCCTAATTACGAAACCGGCTTAACGATCCAGTTAGCGACTTCGTGGTCGAAGCGCGCGGCAATCGCCGTCGATCCGTCATCCAGTTGCATCGCCACCACCGAAGCTTCGGCGTCCAGCGTTCCATCCGAATTCACCACCCGCAGTTGCGAGGCAAACTCCAGCGACATGTTCGACGCGAAGATCACTTCGCGCGGCGTGCCAAACTCGATCACCGTCTGCTCGCTCGAACCGACGTCGCCGGCTTCTCCCGCCGGCAGGTCGGTGCGCGTGATGCGGACCGGGATCCGCACCGGCGTTGCATCCGGAAAAAATTGCGCAAGCCTGCCCGTAGGGCTGCCAACGATCGCTGTTGCCGTGGAGTTGTTATGCACCGATGCCTCTGCTGCTCTACCCGCCCATGCGGCAGGTTCTATGAGGTAGCGCCCTCCGCACTTGCGCGCAGAGAGACAACTTCATCTATGCAAGACCGTGGCCAAAGCCCGCGCCTACAATTTCAATCTTAAGTAGCTGATTTTGAGAGTGATGGAAGGAATTGTGTTCCCTGAGACGACCCGACTCCTCGTCTCATGAATGAGACTGTCTCACGCGAAGCTCATTGACTGTGATTTCGGTATCGCGTTCTTTGCCGGTGAACTGTGAGCCGGAAGCACACGTTGTGCCGAGCAGTCGTACATGAAGATCAGTGCGTTGCAGGCACAGCAGCATTTCCCTGTGCCCCGTCGAGGTCGTCTTGGTAAAACACCAAGAAACTGTAGGGTTGCCGGACTGCCTTTCTCGGGAGGGCGAAGCGGAACGGAATCTCAAAATGCCCAAGTAGGACCCACATGATTGGCAGGGACGCTGAAAAAGACCTGCCCATCTGGAGGAATCAGCGTAATCATACGAGAACCCGGCGGGTGGCCCGTTCAAGCCTTCTTTTGGCTTGAGTGGGGCTCTCTCCACCGCTATTCCCGCATTCTCCGTACAACTCCGCTCCGCCCTGTCCCAAATTCTTGTCAAGCCCCTCCGAGTCCTCAAAACCACCTAACCTGCTCATTCCAAAGCGAAAATTTTCCTCCGCAAGATGTCCAGTTGAACCCCTCCAATCTGTCATACTAGATATAGAGATCAAAACAAGGCCGCGCCCCATCCGCGCGGCCTTTTGATTTTGACTTTGCCCTTACTGGCAACTGCAACCGGCAACTGACTAACTGCCTTGTTTTCAATAATTTGATATCTAAAGCCATACAGCTCAATATTTTACGAGGCTAATCCCCGTAAAATATTGAAAATAAACAACTTAAAAACGGACTCAACAGGGGGTACCCCACATCAGTCCAGCTCAGTGTCCCAAGATTGCTGCCGTGAGAACGCCAACCACAACAGCCACCCAACCACGGACAGCATCCCAACCCAGCCTGCGAAGCACACGACCGCTTCAATCTGCTTGTCGTGCTGCAACATTCCCAGCGACGACAGGATGTTGAACCAGTCATGCGGAGAATCGCCTGCATCGCCAACGCTCACCAGCGGCAGAATCTGCTCCCGAGCATCGCCGATGTAAGTCGCCGTATAAAGGAAGTTCTCAAAGAAGACGAACGCGCAGAAGACGAATCCCGTCGTCTGCCTCATCACCAGGAAGTAAGTAGCCAGCAGCGCCGGAACCAGCCATTGCAGAAGTGTTCCACCCCACAATCCCAGCGTCTGCCCGAACCATCCGAACAGCAGATGTCCGCCTTCATGCACAACAAGGTTCACGTTATCGATGAACAGGAATTCGCCGTGCTGCGAAAATGCATACATCATGAACAGCGCATAGCACGACCCCCAAACGCCAGCCTCTATGCGTCCCACTGAACGCAAAGGCTCATCGAATATCTCGCTGATCATCTCGCGCAACATGCGCGCCCAGCCTACAAGGTTTTGGCTTCCAGTGCTATTTCGAAATGCGTCACGACGCTTGCTGATCCCGCTGAATTCAAACGTCGAATCCTCACATTCTTCTCGCCAAAGGCAAACAAAAACCCCACTCGATGAGCAGGGTTTCCGGTCCTGATGTTGATTCGCTTCGCTGACTTTCTTACATCGCTCCCAGCGCCTGTTCCAAGTCTTCCAGAATGTCTTCCACTTCTTCCACGCCTACAGAGATGCGCACCATCCCATCGGTGAGGCCAATCTCTTTTCTACCTTTGAAGCCCAGTGCCGCGTGCGTCATCGTCGCCGGATGCGAGATCAGCGTCTCGACTCCGCCCAGCGATTCGCCTAGGGTGCAGACGCGCACCTTCTTCAGCATCTTCTTCGCGTTCGCAAGCGAGCCTGTTTCAAACGTGATCATCGAACCGAAGCCCGACATCTGCGCTCGCGCCAACTCGTATTGCGGATGGTCCGGTAACCCCGGATAGAAAACCTTCTTCACCTTGCGATGTCCGTTAAGATATTCGGCCACGATGCGGCCGCTCTCGTCGTGTTGCTTCATGCGCACGGCCAGCGTTTTCACACCACGAAGAACCAGCCAGCACTCGAAGGGGCTCATGATGGCGCCTGCCGCTTTCTGAATGAACGCCAGTTTTTCCGCCTGCTCCGGCTTGGTGCAAACGATCACGCCACCCAAACCGTCAGAATGTCCGTTTAAAAATTTCGTTGTGGAGTGAAGCACCATGTCTGCACCCAAGGCAATCGGCTGCTGGAAATAGGGCGACATGAAAGTATTGTCCACCACTACTTCCGCGCCTTTTTTGTGTGCGATACGGCAGATAGCGGCGATGTCGCTGAGGGTCATCAGCGGATTCGTCGGTGTCTCCACATAAACGTATTTCGTTTTTGCCGTGATGGCTCGCTCGGTGGCTTTCAGGTCGGCCGTATCGACGTAGGTGAACTTCAGTCCGTAATTCGACAGCACCTGGTTGAAGAGGCGCGGCACGCCGCCATAGACGTTATTGGAGCAGACGATGTGGTCGCCGGCTTTCATGGTGGTGCAGAGCGCCGTCACGGCGGCCATCCCGCTGGCAAAGACGCGCGAAGCAATACCGCCTTCGAGCGAAGCCAGATTGGTCTCCAAACGATCACGCGTCGGGTTCGTAACCCGGGCATATTCGTAGCCCATGCGCGGCTGTCCGATGCCATCTTGTGCATACGTGGAAGTCGCAAAAATAGGCGCTGAAACCGCTCCTGTGGTCACATCTGGTTCCTGTCCATCGTGGATCGCGCGTGTCGCAAATCCGAACTTGCTCTTACTTTTCTTTGCCATGATTTCCTTCTAGCCTTTGAAATTAAAAATGTCTTTTGAAAGATATCGTTCTGCGGAATCGGCGACGATGGTGACCACGGTTTTTCCCGCGCCCAATCGTTTTGCCACTTCGATCGCCGCCCAGACGGCTGCGCCAGCGCTTGAACCGCCGAGCACGCCTTCTTCTTTCGCCAGCCTGCACACCATGGCAAACGCGTCCGTGTCTTTCACGGCGATCACTTCGTCGGCCAGCGACGGGTCGTATGTTGCGGGAATGAAGCTGGAGCCGATGCCTTCCACCGCGTGATCTCCGGCTTTACCACCGCCGTAGACGGAGCCCTGCGACTCCACGCAGATTGCCAGAGAGTTCGGCAGACGCTCCTTGATGTAGCGCGCGACGCCGGTAAATGTTCCGCCCGTGCCGCTTCCCACAAGCACGGCATCGATCTTGCCATTCATTTGTTCGAAAATCTCTCGTCCTGTAGTGGAGTAGTGGATCTCGGGATTTCCCTGGTTCTCGAATTGTGCGGCGAACCACGCATTCGGAGTTTCCTCGGTCATCTTCCTGGCACGGGCGATTGCGCCGGCCATTCCTTCTTCATCCGGCGTGCGGATCACCTTCGCGCCGAAGGCTTCCATCAACATCACTTTTTCCTTGGAGAACTTCAGCGGCACAAAAAAGACGACCTTGTAGCCTTTCTGCACGCCAACGAGTGCGAGACCGACTCCGGTGTTACCGGCTGTGGCTTCGATGATGGTGTCACCGGGGTGCAAACGGCCTTCGCGTTCAGCCTTTTCAATCATGCCAATGGCCGCGCGGTCCTTCACGCTGAAGCCGGGATTGAAGGCCTCCAGTTTCACGTAGATGTCCGCTGCGCCTGCGGGTACGAGTTTGTGCAGGTGAAGCATGGGAGTGTCGCCGATGAGTTCCAGGATACTTTCGGCCACCCGCGCAGTGGTGCTTACCTCAACAGTTTTCATGACGGGATAAATCTCCAAGATTGGAACCCCCACGCGCATTGGCGCGCAAACACCCGAGGCTCTCAAAGGGTACGGGAGAGAATGGGCAAGGTCAAATAAAGGGTTTGTGCTTTTTTCGTGTACGGGGAAAACCGGCGATATTTGCTGACCGAAATGGTGTTAAGGGGCTGCACGGGGGCAGAATTTCATGAAGAAAGCTGACGAGAAACAGAGGAGATTGCTAATCGGGTAAATGCGAATCGGGGAATCTGGAAAACGCCCAGGAGCAACGAATCAAAGTTGGCATAAACCTCGTCGTTATTCTTGCGCGTCACTCCTTGGAATGGATTTCGCGGAGTTTTTTGGTTAGCAGGACTACGCCGAGTATCTGCGTCCACTCAGAGAGCAGGTTTCCGACTACGTTGCCCCAACGGGCTTCCGGATTCATTTTGGAGTAGAGGAATGCCCAGCCGATTCCGGTGATGATGAGGAAGATGGAGAGCGAGTGGTCTCGCAGGACTTGAGGGATGGGACGCAAGAGGCGATGAGGTGGGCGGCGGCTTTCGAGCGAACCCTTTTCGTACATGTACTTGGTGATGAAGACGGTGATGAGGAGTCCGCTCCAGTCGGCGATGGCGTTGCCGAAGAACGAGCCGAGGTGAGTCTGGTCGTCAGAGAGGCAGTAGGCGATGATCCAGATCGCCAGGATGATGGAGACGGCGATGCTGAGGGAATGTTCCCGGAACATAAGCTTTTCGAAAGCGCTTAACTTTTTCTTCGGCAATGAAGGGCTCCGAGGGATTTGCGTTGGGGAGTATTGAAAGGTAAAAACTGGCGCGAGGCAAGAGCAAAGTCAAAGGCCGGGTAAGTCGCATGGCGCTTCACACGTCGAGGCCGATGGAGCGCATGAGTTCGAGTCCGTTGCTTTTGGTGACCACGCCTTCGCGAAGTTTGAAATCGAAGCGCATCTTGCCATCTGCCAGTTCGTCCTGAAAGTGGAAGTTGAGAAGAGCGCCGTCGGCGAGTCCGCCAATTTCTGTGAGCGCGAGATCGTGGGTGCTGATGAGGCCGACGGCATGGCGTTGGACGAAGGCCCGGACGATGCCTTCGGCGCCGATGCGACGGTCGTGCGAGTTGGTTCCCTGCAGGAGTTCGTCCAAGAGAAAGAGTATTGGCGGCTGCTTTCCGGCGAGATGGTAGATGTCGCGGAGGCGCGTGATTTCCGCATAGAAGCGCGAGTTGCCTTCGTGCAGGGAGTCGTTAACGCGGATGCTGGCGGCGGTCTGCAAGGGCGTGAGTTCGAGGCGCGCGGCGCGGACGGGGGCCCCGGCCATGGCGAGTACGGTGTTGATTCCGACGGTGCGGAGGAAAGTGCTCTTGCCGGACATGTTGGAGCCGCTGACGAGAAGGACGCGTGTGCTTCCGGAGATGCGAACGCTGTTGCGCACGAGTTTGGCTGGGGGAATGAGCGGGTGCCCGAGGTCGTCGGCTTCGAAGGATGCGGGAGATTCGAGCGGGAGGAATTCGGGGAAGACGTCTGCCGGATGTTCGTAGTGGTAAGCGGCGATGGAAAGGAGAGCTTCGAACTCTCCGACGAGGTTGAGCCACGAGCGAACCTTGCTGCCGTGGTCGCGTCTCCAGGATTGGGCACGGAGGGCGAGGTTAAAGGAATACATGAGGGGCGTGTCGAAGGTGCGCAGGACGGGATTGTCGCGGGCTTCGATGAACTGAACGATGGAACGCAGGCGGGCGATGGCGCGGGAGGCGGCGAGATCGTGGGAACGAAGTTCGCTGGCGAGCGATTGAAGGCGAGGCGAAGTGAAGTGTTCGCGCTCGAGACGGGCGAGCGTGGCGGAGACGAGTTCGAGGCTTTCGAATTCGTGCTCGGCGGCGTCGAGAATCTGGGCAAGAGGTTTTCGGAAGGCGTAATTGATGAGCGCTTCGATGGTCACGACGGCGATGAGCGGAGCGGCGAATCCCCATTGCCACCAGATGGCGATGGAGGCGACGGCGAAGATTGGCAGCAAGGGCGCGAGCAAAGGCAGCGAGAAGTGGGTGAGTTGCTTTGGCGTCTCGGCCCAGGTGAGGAGCGCGTCGGGACGGACGCCAATCCTGGTGTCCTCGGCGAGGACGGCGATGTCTTCGCGGAGGTCGAGTTGGTCGCGGAGTTCAGAGACGGCGGCGTGGCGTTCAAGAATCTCTGCGAGCGGGGAGGGAGCGAGAAGCCAGTTGGCGAGCGCGGTTTCGCCCATGCGTGTGCGCGCGCGGGAGAGGAGTTCGAAGAGACTTCCGCGGCCGAAGAGGTCGAGGTCGGCGGCGTAGATGTGGTGCGGGAAATCGAAGCGTTCGCCGAACTCTCCATGGCCGATCCAGCGGTCTTCGATGCGGGCGAGTCCGTCCTGATAGACGCGGGCGGCGCGTCGAGCATGCGTCTGCGAGCGCAAAACCCGTGCGTGGACGATGGCGATAGCGAGAAATGCGACGAGCGGGACGAGCAACCACCACGGGGAAAAGGCGTCTCGTACCAAGGAAAACCATGCGGCGATGGCGGCGGCGATTCCGAGCAGGAGTCGGACGTTGCCGAGTCGAACGTGTATGCGTTCGAAGTGCGCGACCTGCGATTCGCGAGTGGCGAGGCGACGCGCGTATTCGTCGGATGGAGAGGAGGGCATGAGAGATTGTCTCACTTGGGGAGGGAGGAGGTGGGATGGAAGGTCTTCGCAGAACGTCGGCCTCGAGAGCAAAACTAGGCGAGCTTCGCTCGCCCGCCGCGGACGAGGCGTCCGGGCCCACGCAGGGCAAGGGCGAGGGCAAGAGCAAAAGTCCCACATATGCCAAGTCATGTCTATGTAGGGCATCTTCGCACCGTCGATTTTTCTGTTTGCTATCACAGACAAGGCGCGGAGGTGCGAGTAAACTCGGCGCGTTCCGGGTGTGCGCTGCCAGGGAACAACCATGGGAAGGTGGAGGTTGGAGTGAATCTACGAAATCTGGCATTGCTGCTTGTGCTTTCGTTAACGGCTGTCTTGGCTTCTGCACAAATGAAGGACTACAGCGGGCACAAAGATCCGGCGCTGTTCACGCGACTTCCCCACTATTTTTTGACTGGCGCGGATTCTGTTATCGATACTCCCTTTGATGGAGTGGATTTTGTGGTGAAGGCGGGCACGCAACGGGTGGAAGGACATCACCTTAAATACGATTATTCGTTCGATGAGTCTGCCGGGACGAATCCGGGATTTCTGCCGATCATTCGGAATTACCAGGCGGCGGCGAAGAAGATCGGCGGGCAGGTGCTTTCCGACGATGGAGCGCGACGCACCACGATTCGCGCGAGCAAGAACGGAGTGGAAACCTGGGTGGCGGTGGAAGCCTTCAACGAAGGCCGCGAATACCAGCTCGACATCATTGAAAAACAGGTGATGCAGCAGGACGTTGTCGCTAACGCCGCAGCGTTCCAGTCCGGGCTGAAAGAGAACGGACACGTGGAGGTGCCGGGGATATTCTTCGAGTTCGGAAAATCTGACATCAAGGCCGAGAGCGAACCGGCACTGGCGGAAATCGCCAAACTGCTGCGGTCGAATCCGTCGCTGAAGGTCTGGGTGGTGGGACATACGGACAGCGTGGGATTGGTGGAAAGCAACATGACGCTCTCAAGCGCGAGGGCGGCAGCGGTGGTGCAAGCTCTGGTGCAAAAAGGCATCGAGCCGAAACGATTGGCGGCGCATGGAGCAGGTCCGTATGCGCCGATCGCGTCCAACGCGGCGGAAGCGGGGCGCGCTCACAATCGGCGGGTGGAATTAGTGGCGCAGCCGTAAATAGCAGCCGTAAACAAAACGAACGGAGAGATTCTGAAACGAATTCAGCCCGGCGCAAGCCGGGCTGAATTTGTTCTCGGAAGAAAAACGGTTATTTGGCGGAGGCGGCCTGTGGGTTGTCCTGCCCGGCGTAGTATCCACTGCGTGTGCGGACTTGCAGGCGTTTGTAGCCTTTGGCTGTAGCTTCCACCTTCACCGTGCGATAGCCACCCTGCGTCTTTGGATTGCTGGGCTTATAGCCGATGGAGTACTGGCTGCGAATGTCGTGCGCGACCTGCTGC
>JBBRZF010000012.1:0-35462 GCA_038236965.1 Terriglobales bacterium
ATGCCGGTGATGAGGTCGACGTAGAAATCGTCGCGGTGCGCCTTGGCCAACCAGACGGGATCGCGGACTTCGACCTCGAAGTCGTCTTCGCGAAGGGCCTTGAGCGCGCTGGGGATGTCTTCTGCGCAGAGAAAGAGGTCGAGGTCCTTGGTGTCGCGCCAGATGCCGGTGTGCTGTTGAAGAGCGAAAGCACCGGAGACAACATAAGGAATCTGATTTCGATTCATGAGCTCGATAACTTCTGTGAACAGCCGTCGCTGCTCCGGCGGAAAGTTCGGCGCAGAAGAGGAACTCACGGGAAGCGGTTTGTCGAGATGAATTGGCGGCACCAGACGTTGGATGTGAGGGTGGGCGCTTGGAGTTGTTGCAACGACAACCTTAGTTGCCGGTACTCCGGTGACGTGGTGGTGCTCGGCGGCGGCAGTCGCCAGATGCAGAAGATGCATCGAAAAAGGTGGAGGCAAGCCTTGGCCGCAAAAGAGACGATGGTCGATGTGGAAGGCAAGCAGCTGAAACTTTCCAACCTGGATAAAGTGTTGTATCCGGAGACGGGCTTCACGAAGGGTCAGTTGATCGACTACTACGTGCGCATCGCGCCGGCACTGCTGCCGCATCTGCAAGGACGTCCGCTGACGTTGAAGCGCTATCCGAATGGCGTGAACGGGATGTTCTTCTATGAGAAGAATTGTCCTAAGCACCGGCCACCGTGGGTGCAGACGGTCCCCATCTGGAGCGAAGGAAACAACAAGTGGATGGAATATTGCCTGGCGCAGGACCTGCCGACGCTGGTGTGGGCAGGGAACCTGGCGGACATCGAGCTACATACCTCGCTGTCGATTGGAAAAGAACCGATGAAGCCTACGTTCATCGTCTTCGACCTGGACCCGGGCGAGCCGGCAAATATCGTGCAGTGCTGCGAAGTGGGTCTGATGGTGAAGGAAGTGTTCGCGAAGGAGGGACTGGAGGCGTTCGCTAAAACATCGGGCTCGAAGGGGTTGCAGGTGTACGTCCCGCTGAATACGGCTGTTACCTACGACGAGACGAAGCCGTTTGCACATGAACTGGCGCGAATGCTGGAACGTGAGCATCCGGAGCTGATCGTGAGCGACATGAAGAAGGCGCTGCGCGTGGGCAAGGTGCTGGTGGATTGGAGCCAGAACGATGACCACAAGACGACCGTGAATGTTTATTCGCTGCGTGCAAAGGCGCGTCCCACGGTTTCCACTCCGGTAAGTTGGGAAGAGGTGGAGCAGTGCTGGAAGAAGAAAGATGCGAATCTGCTTGTGTTCACTTCTGACCAGGTGCTGGCACGGGTGGAGAAGATGGGGGACTTGTTTGCTCCCGTGCTAAAGCTGAAACAGAAGCTGCCGGGAGTGGCCCCTACGGCGCGAAGCAAGGGAAGGAAAGCGTCCCGCGTGGAAGGCACGAATAGCCGGAAGAAAACGAAGACCGGATAAGTGAGCAGCTTGCGATTGCAGACAGCCCTTCGCTGCTGGTTGGAATCTTTGAAAGTGTGACGCGGCTATTTGCGGGAACGTCGGGCTGGGCTTATAAGGCTTGGCAGCCGGGTTTCTATCCAGAGAAGCTGCCGCAAAAACAATTCCTTCGCTACTACGCAAATCATCTGACGGCCGTCGAAGTGAACTATACCTTCCGGCGTCTGCTCACGGAAAAGACGATCGACAACTGGCTGGCGGAGACTCCGGAATCGTTCCGCTTTGTGCTGAAGGCACACCAGGCGATCACTCATTTCCGCAAGCTGAAGAACTGCGAAGACGTAGTGCAGAAGTTCTTGTCCGCGATAAGGCCGCTGTCGTCGGCGGGGAGGCTGGGGCCTGTGCTGTTCCAACTGCCTCCGCAGATGAAGTCCGCACCGGATGTGCTGGATGCGTTCCTGGCGATGTTGCCGCGTTCGCTGCAACCGGCCTTCGAGTTTCGGGATAAGAGCTGGTTCGCGGAAGAGACGTGGCACGTGCTGCGTTCGCACGGAGCGGCGTTGTGCGTCGCGGAGAATGAAGAACTGGAGACGCCGGATGTGAAGACGACGGATGTTCGTTACTACCGTTTCCGCAAGCCGCAGTATTCGAAGAAAGAACGGAAACTACTGGCGGAAAAAATGGGAAGAGAAGTGGCAACGGGCGAGACGGTGTACGCGTTCTTCAAGCACGAGGAGAGCCCGGAGAGTCCTCTATGGGCGGGTGAGTTGCTGGGCGCGGTGACGCCGAGGTTAGCGAAAGACGATCTCCTTCGCACCTAGAACCTTTCTGGTTATTCCCTCAGTGTCCGATAACTCGCATACTGCTGGCGTGGCTATTGTTGCGGAAAACTCGCGGTCGCTGGCGGCATTCGTCGATTATCTGAAGGTGGAGAAGGGACTGGCTCGGCTTACGGTCGAGGCCTATTTGCGCGACCTGGGGCAGTGGGCGGCGCTTCTCACGAAGCGCAAGCGCGCGCTGGTGGATGCCAAGCGTCAGGATGTGCGCGACTTTCTGGACGCGCTGTTTTCCGATTCGATGGACGGACGCACGGTGGCGCGCAAGCTTTCCACGCTGCGACATCTCTATAAGTATCTGCTGCTAGACCGCGTGATCACGGTCGATCCCACGTTGAATATCGATTCTCCGAAGCAATGGAAGGTGCTGCCGAAATCGCTGGCGCGTCCCGAGGTCGAGGCCATGCTGGAGTCTCCGAGGGCAGCGCGCGATTCGAACGAGGCGCGCGCGATCGCATTGCGCGATAAAGCCATGCTGGAGATGTTGTATGCAGCGGCGTTGCGCGTGACGGAATTGGTGAACGTGAAGTTGGAGGATTTGAAGCTGGAACAGGGATTCGTGCTGGTGCGCGGCAAGGGAGACAAAGAACGCATCGTGCCGCTGGGGCGGGCCTCGATGGAGGCCATCACCGAATTTCTGCGCGACGGAAGGCCGGTGCTGTTGAGGAAGAAAAGTTCGGCGCTGATATTCGTCGGGCGCGGCGGGAAGAAATTGTCTCGGCAGCGAGTGTGGCAGATGGTGAATGCGAGCGCGGGTGTGGGACAGCATGCGTCTCCGCACATGCTGCGGCATTCGGCGGCGACGCACATGGTGGAGAACGGCGCAGACCTGCGCACGGTGCAGACGATTTTGGGGCACGCTGATATTTCTACGACACAGATTTACACGCATCTCGCGTTGGACAGATTGAAGACGGTGTACAGGGACCATCATCCGAGGGCGCGTGTGCGGAAGACGCTGGGAGAAGCGGAATGAGCGAGCGCGGTTCGTCCGTCAAGAAATCCAAAACCAGGAAACCGAGCAGCCAGGTGGAGAAGGGCATTGCGCATTTTCTTCGTGCGCTGGTCGAGAAGAACTCGTCGGTGCATACCATCAAGGCTTATCGCACGGACCTGGAACAGTTCGTCGAATTCCAAGGGCCGGGAGCGAAGTGGCGCGACATCGATCATGTGCGGGTGCGAAGTTTTCTGTCGTATCTGTACGAACGCGGATTGAGCAAGACTTCGGTTGCGCGCTCGCTGGCGGCATTGCGTTCGCTGTACAAGTGGCTGGGCAGGGAGGGCATGGTTGACCAGAATCCGGCGAAGCTGGTGGCTACGCCGAGGCTGCCGAAGAAATTGCCGCGCGTGCCGACCATCGAAGAAATGAACCAGGTGCTGGATGGCGGCATGGGAGAAACGGCGGCGTTCCCGGAACGCGATCTGGTGATCTTCGAATTGCTCTATGGCTGTGGGATTCGTAACTCGGAGCTGATCGGCATCAACCTGGACAATATTTATTGGAGTAACGAAGCCATCCTGGTGCGCGGCAAAGGGAAGAAGGAGCGCTTCGTGCCGTTCGGCGATTCGGCGGCGATGGCGATGCGCGCGTATTTGCCGGTGCGGGAAAAACGTTTGGGGGAAAGGAAGAAATCGATTCCCGCGCTGTTCATCAGCATGAGAGGTACAAGGCTGACGACGCGCAGCGTGGGAAGAATCGTGAAAGCAATCGCTGTGTCGAAGGGATTGCCGCCCGACGTGCATCCGCATACGTTGCGTCATGCCTTCGGCACGCACATGCTGGAAGAAGGCGCGGATTTGCGGTCGATACAAGAGATGCTCGGCCACGAGCGGCTATCGACGACGCAGAGGTATACGCAGCTCTCGATGAAGAAGGTACTGGAGGTTTACGACGAAACGCATCCAAGAGCGAAGTAGGAAGAGCAACCGGAGATGACTTTTCGGTGGTGGAGTTCTGAGAGGGTGGAGAATTCTTGCCACGGATTTACACGGATGAACGCGGATAAGAACAACAGCAAAACAACATCAAAAGCTAGGGCGACAGAGGGAGCGGTGGTGGGGGGAGTGGAGTTCTGAGAGAAAGTTACAGAACCCCTACCAACTCGTTCTTGCGTGATCAAAACAAAACTAAACTAAACCTCTACTAATTCCTTTTTGTCTTTTGTTGCGCCGGCTTCGTGCATGGATTCCCACATGGTGACTACGCGATTTCTTAATTCCGAGGTGAGTCGGTCATAGGACTGCTCGGGTGAATCGTTTGGGTCGGGGTAGATGGGTTTGCCGATTCGAATCTCCAAGGGAGCGAAGCCTTGGAACTTCTTGGCGCGAGGCCATGCTTCGAAAAATCCCTCTTGCGCGATGGGCACGATGGGCACGTTGAGATGGTGGGCGAGAATGGCAGCGCCTTTCTTGAATGTCTTGGGCGTTCCGTCGATGCTGCGCTCGCCTTCGGGATAGAGCATGAGCACTCGTCCGATGCCGAGGCCGAAGGCTCCGGCGCGCATGGCGGGGACGAGGTTAGCGTCGGGATCGACGGGGATGAGGCGAATGGATTTTGCGAGGCGACGGAGGATTCCTTCGCCGAATATCTCGCTGGTGCCTACGAAGAACAAATCGCGGAAGACGTACCAGGGCAGCGTGGCGGCGAGGATGGGCGCGTCGAGGAAGCTCTGGTGGTTGGGCGAGAGAATGAACGGCGTCTTCTTCGGCAGATTCTCGAGGCCAGAAACTTTCAGTTTGAAACGGAAACGCGAGAAGAGAAAGAGCAGGCGTCCGGCGGTGAACCAGAAGGCGGCGGCGCCGACGCGATTCTTTCTGAGGGCGAGCACTTCGGGATTCGTTTCTTCTCCGTGAAGAATGGTATCCCATCCGCCTTCGCCGCCGGCAGTGGTACCGATGTGTTCGCGCACGAGGTCGATGAGTTCACGGACGGTGTACACCTCTGAGGCGGCGGAATCTGCGACATCGGAGCCGAGAACATGCTCGAGTGAGACGAGGAGTTCGACGCGCTCCATGGAGTCGAGGCCGAGGTCGAGTTCGAGATTGTCGCGCGGGTGCTACTCAGGCTTGGGCACTTTGCTGGCGGCACGAATGGTGTCGAGCGCGCGCGCGACCGCGGGAATCTGCATCCATTCGCGGTCCTCGTCGGTGAGCGGACGAGCGAGATTGGCCTCTTCGTGAGGCTTGTCCTGCAGCTCTTTCACCATCTTCTCGATGGTGAAGCGTTTGAGCTTTCGCGTGGTGGTGCGAGGCAAGTCTTCCTGCCAGATGTCGTAGCTGAGGATTCGTTTCGTCGGCGCGAGTTGCGCGGAGATTCCCTCGATATCGAAGCGAATGATCTCGCGGGTGTTGACGATCTTCTTCTGTCGCAGCAACTCGAAGTTGGGAACGATGACGCCATGCAGTCGCTCGGAGAATGGCTCGCCGGGTTTGCTGACCAGACCCATGACGCAAATCTCTTTTATCCACGGAGATTTGAGGTAGTAGCTTTCGACCTCTTCCGGATAGACGTTTTTTCCGGAGCTGAGGACGATGACTTCCTTGGCGCGTCCGGTAATGAAGTAGTGTCCGCGCTCATCGACGTAGGCGAGATCGCCGGAGTGGAGCCATCCGTCGCGAAGGATTTCTGCCGTCGCGTCGGGACGGTTATAGTAGCCCTTCATCACGATGGTTCCGCGAATGCATACCTCGCCGACCATGTGACCGGAGCCGTCGTCGGCTAGTTTGGGCTCGTGAATCTTGCCTTCCTGTCCGGGAAGCGGGCGACCGATAGATCCCATCACGTTGTCGCTGGGCGGAGTTCCAAATGCGCCACCGGAGGTTTCCGTCAGTCCGTAAGCCTGCAGGACGGTAAAGCCAAGCGAATGGAAATCGTTGCCGATGGAGGGATCGAAGCGCGAGCCTCCGGTCACGAAGTAGCGCATCTTGGGGCCAAGCATCTTGTGCGCCTGGTGGAAGAATATCTTTCCGAAGTTGAGTCCGACGCGTCGCGAGGCGCGGGTGAGCGCCATCATGATCTTGAATGCGCGGAAGGCCCAGGGGCCGCGGTCCTTTACCTTGGTGAAGATGCGTTCGTGAATGAGATAGAAGAATTGCGGTACGCAGCAGAAGAGGGTGACGTCGCGTTCTTGAAGTGCGCGCAGCAGTTCGGTGGTGTTGAGCGAATCGAGAAATACGACGCGGGCTCCGGCGGCGAAGGGAAGCATGATGTTCGCCATCTGCGAGAGCGCGTGGAAGAGCGGAAGGATCCCGAGGATGGTGTCGGCAGGAGTGAAATCGATGTAGCGAAAGACGGCTTCAATCTCTCCGCTGAGATTTCCGTCGGTGAGCATGACGCCCTTCGGGTCGCTCGTGGTGCCGGAAGTGTAGAGGATGCAGGAAACGTCGTCAGGCGTGATGGCGACGGGAGCGAAGGTTCCGGGGCCGGCGGCGACCATGTCTTCCATAGAGACGGCGTTGTCGGCGCGGACATCGAGCAGCACAAGCTGTATGCGAAGTTCGGGATGCCCGGCGGCGACCAGCGCGAGCGCTTCGGTGGTGATGGGGAGATGCTTTTCGTCGGTAAAAATGAGGGTGGCGCCGCTATCGAGCAAAAGCTTGGCGACCTGGTCGGCGTGGAAAGCCGTGTCGAGTGGAACGGCCGTGCTACCGCTGGCGACGAGTCCGAGGTAGGCGGCGACCCAGCGCAGGGAATTTGCCGCGAGGATCGCGCAGCGTTCCCCGCGCTGATGTCCGTTCTCAAGCAGCCATTGGCCAATGCACTCGGCAAGGCGTCGCAGTTCGGCGTAGGTGTACTGCTCGATAGCGGGTGCTGGATCTTCGGCGGTCTTCTGCCGTTGAACCTCAACGGCCACGGCATCGGGCCATCGTTCTGCCGACTGGAGGAAACGGTTATAGAACATAAGTTCCAGCATGTTACAGCAGAGTTGGGGCGTAAGTCAGCACCGTAAACGATGCACATCGAGTGGAATCTGAAGTGAAGCGAAAGGCATGCAACTCGCGATTCGAGAGCGGGACAGGGCTGGCGTTACAGCCAGTTGGAGGGAGGCGGCATCGTAATCGCGAAGGAGCCAACTAACCATGCAAACAGCACACGAATTCTTCCTACATGAATTAAGCGACATGCTCGACGCGGAGCGCAGGATCCTCTACGGGCTTGAGCAGCAAAGCAAAGAAGGCGCAAACGAAAAGCTGCAGCAAGCCTTCCAGCAACATCACGAGCAGACGCAGGGACAGATAGTGCGCCTGGAACAATGTTTCGAGGAACTGGGAGAAGAACCGGAAGACACGGAATGCGCAGGCATCAAGGGCATTCTGGAAGAACACGACAATATCAAGGAGGAGGACCCGTCGGACGACATTCTGGATGTGTTCAACGCCACGGCAGCAACCAAGGTGGAGCGCTACGAGATAACCGCATACGAAGCGCTGATCAACCTTGCGGACCTGATGGAGCACACCAAGGTATCGAAACTATTGAAACAGAACCTGCGCGAAGAGGAACAGACGCTGAAGAAAATCACCGCCATCAGCGGCAAACTAGAGATAGAAGACATGGGGATGGAGGAAGAAGAGGAAGACGAAGGCGAAGAGGTAGAAGAGTTGGGAGAAGAGGATGACTCGATTGTGGCCGGCGTAGAGGAGCGCGACATCGACGATGACCGGCGCGGAAAGAAAGCGCCGACGAAATCGAAGTCGAGGGGCCGGAGGATCGCGTAAGAAAGTCGTAATTGAGAGAAGCCCCGGAGCGAATAATCCGGGGCTTTTTGTATGCGCGGAGTCGAGCATGCCGTGTGGCACGTGCTCTCCCTGTTGCTAGCGAGGTTTTGCGCGTTCGTACTGCACGGGCCAATCTACCTTGTGTCCGAGAGCGTGAGCGGCGTGAAGCGGCCAGTTGGGGTCGCGAAGAAATTCGCGCGCGATGATGACGAGATCGGATTCGCCATTGCGAATGATCTGGTCGGCCTGCGCGGGTGAGGTGATCATGCCAACGGCACCGGTGAGGATTGCGCCTCCGTGGCGCACGCGCGCTGCGAAGGGAACCTGGTATCCGGGACCGACGGTGATCTTTGCTTGTGCGACGGAGCCTCCGGACGAGCAGTCGATGAGGTCGATGCCGAGCGGTTTGACCATGCGCGCCAGTTCGACGGAGTCTTCCACGGTAAAGCCACCCTCAGCCCAATCGGAGGCAGAGATGCGAAGGAAGAGCGGCAATTGTTCGGGCCACTCGCTGCGGATTGCCGCCGTGACTTCGCGCAACATGCGCGCGCGATTTTCCAGCGAACCGCCGTAGTCGTCGGTGCGCAGATTGGTCAGGGGCGAGAGGAACTCATTGAGCAGATAGCCGTGCGCGCCATGGATCTCGATGACTTTGAAGCCGATCTCGCGGGCGCGGCGGGCGGCGTCTCCGAAGGCGCGGACAATGCGTTGGATGCCGTCGTTGTCGAGCGCTTCAGGAACCAGCGCGTCGGGCGTGAAGGGAACTGCGCTGGGCGCGTAGATAGGGAGCCATCCGCCATTCGACTCGGCGACGGTCCCTCCGCCGAGCCAGGGAGCGGCCGTGGAGGCCTTGCGTCCAGCGTGCGCGAGCTGCGTTCCGGCGACGCCGCCGTGCTTCTCCAGGAAGCGAACGATGCGCGCGAGCGGCTCCATGTGCTCGTCTTTCCAGAGCCCGAGGTCTTGCGGACTGATGCGGCCTTCAGCAGTGACCGCCGTGGCTTCCGTGAACACGAGCGCTGCGCCACCAATGGCACGCGCGCCGAGATGGACGAGATGCCAGTCGTTGGCGAAGCCGTCGTCGCAGAAATATTGGCACATGGGTGAGACCACGATTCGATTACGCAGAGTGATCTCACGAATGGTGAGCGGATCAAATAAGTGCATGTGCGTTGGATGCTCGAGTGCCGTGGTTGGTTCCACGTACTTCCAAAAGCACGTCCACCACGGAGGCACAGAGGCACCGAGAAAATTTTGAGGAGGAAAACCAGCTGATAAGAAAAACCCGCCGATGAAGCGGGTTTTGTGTGCTGGGAATCGAGTCAGCTTTTCTTGGGTACCCATTTGTCGAGGAAGGTTTGGACTGCTTCTTTGCTATAGCCGCGGCCTTGTTCGAGGGTAGAGGTGTCCTGCGAGTGCACGAGTTTCCCGGCGTCGTCTAGGACGAAGAGGTGCGGGTATCCGGGCACGGTTCCGTAGCGGGAGATGACGGCTTCGTTCTTGTTCTCCGGGCTGAAGTTCACCTTCACCATGACAAAGTTCTTATCGCGAAGCTGACGCATGTCGTCGTTGGTGGCGAAGAATTTGTCGAAGTACGTACACCAGATGCACCATTTTCCGCCGATCTCTACAAGTACGAGGCGATGGGTGCGGGCAGCTTCGGCGGCAGCGTCTGCGATGTCCTTTGAAGCGTCGCGCGCAGGGTCGTAGCTTTCCACCGCAACGAATTTGGAGGTCGGCGTCGGGGGAACAGAAGCGCTTTGGGCGAAGGCGAGGCAGGAGAGCAGTGCGAGCAGGCAGAGCGGTGCGACGATCCGTTTCATCTATGAGGACTCCATTGGTTTGAAGAGCAGTCTATTAAATGTGTGGGAAAAGGCGGGTGTCAACATCGCGCGGCACCGAGGCATGTGACATCGCGCGAACTTGTGAATTCATTTGCCTTTCGGCGCGGATGCCCTTAGTCTGAGCGGCTCCTTGAACCACGATGTTGTCGCATTCCTGATTTAGATTAGAAAGCATTATCCGAAAACGCACATGCTGAGTGAACATGAAGACCGCTTGAATGGTCGGCCCTCGCACGTAACGATATTGGGCATCGAAGTGAGGAACACGAAGATGCGGCAACGCTATACGACTGTGCGCAAAGGATTGACCACGTATGTGCTGATCGAGACCGCGCCAGCACCGTGGGCTTCGTGCGATACGGCGCTGGAGAAAATTATTAAGAGCGTGAGGTTCGAGTAGAGCCGAAGTGACTCGCACAGATAAAAGGCGACGCTCGAAAGCGCCGCCTTTGATTTCCAGACTACGAATCTCTAGATGAACATCTCTTCCTGCGGCACGGCCTTTTGCTGGCGATTGACCTTACGCTGTCCCATGAAGGAGCCGACTCCGGTCATGACGCCGTCCATGAGGGCGGTCATCTTGGTGACGGGCGAGAGCACGGTGGCTTGTACCAATTCCGTCGTCTGCTCGACGCGGTCGAGGGTGCGCGTGACGAGTTCGTCGGCGCGAATCACCTGGAGACGCGTGCGGTCGAGGGCGTCGCTCATGGTGAGCGAGACGCGCTCCGCCTGTGTGCGCACGGTGGTCGTGGTGCATTCCACGTTGCCGATGATGGTGGCGATCTTTGGTTTGGTCTCCGCAATCAGTTCGCGAATGGCGACCAGGGTAGGCAGCCCTTCGTTCTCGAGCTTATTGGAAAGATCCTCGACGCGGGCGCTGGTCTTTTTTGCTCCGGCGTAGAGTCCTGCAAGGATGGCCATCTGAAGCACGACGGCGATGGCGGTAACAGCAACAAAGATGGTCAGCAGGAGTGCGTAGTGTTCCATCGATCGGTCCCGTGTCCGCGCGTTGGCGGAGAGTTAAAGGGGCCGTGAAGGAGCGCGGCCCCTGATGTGGTTGGCTAGATTTTGGGAGCGGTATCCGGTTCCGCCGTAGCTTCGCGATAAGCCTGTTTACCGGCTTCGAAAGCGGAGCGGAACTGGTCCTTTTGCGAACCTACGACGTCCTTGCTGCGTTCAACCCACTCGGTAGCCTGATCTTTGTACTGACGAGCGCGGTCACGAACTACGTCGCGGCCCTCTTCGGCTGCATTCAGAATAGCTTCGCGAGTCTCGCGTCCCGATTTCGGAGCATAGAGGACGCCGACGGCTGCGCCTAACCCGAGCCCCGCCAAAAACCATAGGATTCCATTGCTGCTGTCGTCTGCCACGTAAACCTCCTGAGGGGTATTCCAGAGCCGGATGTTAGCACCCGTACGGGTAAAATACAAAGGGAAGCGGGAGCACTAATGACGCTGGCCCAGCAGAAATCAGAGGCGTTCGCGAGCGCTTCTGCCGCCAGGTTTGGGAAGTTGCGGGCTCAACTCACAGGTTGGGGTGATTGCAATCACCGCCTCGATCAAGGCGCAGGCGTAAACGGAGAGATGAGGGTCTCAATTCTTAAGTCATTCATCGAGCCCTCTTAAGGAGTCGCCTGGCTCTATCGGGCAGAAGCGAAATGAAACGAACCTTCCTAATCGCCGTACTCATACTTATCGTCGCCACCATGGCATTCGCGGGAGACCCGATGCATTCCGCGAAATGGAGCCGTGACGTGAAGTTCTACGAATCCGTCCACGCAGGCACGGTCGCCATTCCTGCCGGAGACTACCGCGTGCAGCACGAGATGGACGGAAGCAAGCACATCATGGTCTTCACGCGCATAGGCAAGTGGAGCGAGCATTATCGCGTGGAATGCACGATGGTCACGATGGAACAAAAAGCGAGCAGCGACGCGCTGGCGATCCGTCCCGACGCTTCCGGACAGAAGAATCTGCTGTCCATGGTTTTCAAGGGCGAGGATATCCGGCACGTCTTCGGGCAATAGTCGCGGGCTTCGGCTCGATTACAATCGTCGGGTCTGATGCCTGAAAAAACATCTATCGCGGACGACTGGCGCCCTCGCCCACGGGCTTGCTGCACGTCGGACACGCACGTACCTTCTGGACGGCGTACCAGCGTGCCAAGGAGCGCGGCGGCGTGCTGGTCTTCCGCAACGAAGACCTCGATCCGCAGCGCTCGCGCCCTGAGTTTGCGAGCGCGATGTTCGAGGACCTGCGGTGGCTCGGGTTGGAGTGGCAGGAAGGGCCCGATGTTGGCGGCCCTTATGGTCCTTACGAACAGAGCCGTCGTCGGGACTTCTATGTGCGCGCCTGGCGCGAGTTGCGAAAACGCGGCGCCATCTATCCCTGCGTGTGTTCGCGAAAAGAGCTGGCGCAAGTGGCGCAGGCTCCGCATGAAGCGGCAGCCGAGCAGGACGATGAACCTCTATATCCGGGGACGTGCAGGTGCCGCACCTCCGACGCGGCAGAGCCTGCGGGCGCGAATTGGCGTTTCCGTGTGCCTGACGGCGAAGTCATTCGTTTTACAGACGCGCATCAAGGCCCGCAGGAGTTCGTCGCTGGACGGGACTTCGGGGACTTCGTGATCTGGCGTCGCGACGATGTTCCGGCATATCAGCTTGCCGTCGTGGTGGACGATGCCGCGATGCGCATCACGGAAGTGGTGCGCGGGCTCGACCTGCTGAAGTCCACGGCACGGCAAATATTGCTACTGCAAGCGCTCGGACTTGCAACTCCTTCCTACTATCACTGCGACCTGGTCACGGACGAGCAGGGAATCCGGCTGGCGAAGCGTCACGACGCGCTCAGCCTGCGGGCGCTGCGCGAGCGTGGCATGCGTCCGGAAGACGCGCTGCGCGGCTAAGACGGGCGTAGGCGGCACGTACGCGCTATTTGTGAAGTACGTCACAACAGGTGAGTGACAAGAATCACGGCGCAAGGATGCGGGATTCCCTACTCTAGAAATCGAACGAAATCGCGGCTGAAACTGCTGGACTGAGATCGCACAGCAAGCGACGAATTGAAGGATCGGAGAAATTTCATAATGGCCTACGTAATTACTGATACCTGCGTAAAAGACATGCTCTGCCTCGACTCTTGCCCGAGCGACGCCATCCACCCGCACCAGGAAGATCCGAAATTCGAAGCAGCTCCCCAGCTATTCATCAATCCGGAAGAGTGCATGGATTGCGGCGCATGTGTCGCGACTTGTCCCACGAATTCGATTTTCGCAGCCGAAGAGCTGCCCGAAGACAAGGCTGAGTTCGCAGAGAAGAACGCTGCGCACTTCGCGTAATTGAAAAAAGTTTTCCCCGGGCCGGAACCAAGAAGCATAAAACTGGATCGCGACATCCTTCCTCCTCACCCCACAACCGTCGCCCTTCTGGCTTCTGATTTCCGGCCCATTCCCCTTTGTAAGTAGAAAGCCACGCTTAAGCAGCGTGGCTTTTTTTGCATTGGGGGGATGAGATGGTTTCTATCGTCCGGCCTTTCTTTGTGCCTTCGTGGTGAACGTTTCGGAAGTTCCGGCAGGGAGAGTTTCAGGGGCTAAAGCCCGCTCATGACGGTGGCTAGGGGCACGACTGAAGTCGTGCCCTGATAACAAAGTTCGTGTTCAGGGGCGCGGCAGTGGTCGTACCCTGATACAAAGTTCATGTCGCGGGAGTTTGCGCTTCAGGTCGGATTCTCTCCTGATGAATAGTTGGCAACACCCATGTATGCCAACGTCGGGCATACATCGGGCACCAAACCTATCCCCTTTTTTTAGAAAGAGAAAGGCCACGCACTGGGCGTGGCCTCTTGTATTTCTGCGAACGCTCTAGGCCATGGCGGGCATGACGCCAGCTTCCTCCATCTGCTTCTTGACGGCGATGGAGAGGCGGCGAATGCCTTCGCGAATCTGATCAGGGTTGGCGTTGGAGAAGTTGAGGCGGAAGTTGCGCAGACCTTCTCCTTCTCCGGGGAAGAAGCAATCGCCGGGAACGAAAGCTACATTCTCCGCGACGGCGGCCTTGAACAACGTCTGGCAATTCATTCCTTCGGGCAAGGTGACCCATAGGAAGAGTCCGCCTTGCGGATGCGTCCAGGTAACTTCTTCGGGGAAATGTTCCTTCAGCGCCTGCAACATCACGTCGCGACGTTCGCTATAGACCTTGCGAATCGTCTTAACGTGTTCGTCGATGAATCCGTCACGCGCGACTTCGTAAGTAAGTATCTGCGTGAAGGTGCTGGTGTGAAGGTCGGCGCCCTGCTTCAGTTGCACAAGCTTCGAGATCACGTCCGGCGGAGCCACGATCCATCCGAGGCGCAGGCCGGGGGCCAGCGTCTTGGAGAAGGTGCTGAGATAAATTACGTTTCCGAGTTGATAGGTATCGTCGCTGCGATGGTTCTCGCGGTCGAGCATGACCAGTGGCGGCATGTGTTCGCCTTCAAAGCGAAGCTGTCCATAAGGATCGTCTTCGATGATGGGGATGCCGTATTTGTTCGACAGATAAACTACTTCCTGACGACGCTCGAGCGACATGGTGACGCCGCCCGGGTTCTGGAAATTGGGCAGCAGGTACATGAATTTCGGTCCGGAACGCAGTGCCTCTTCGAGGCAGTCGGTGCGCAATCCGTCGTGGTCGATGGGAACTGTGACGTATTCTGCGCCGAAGACGTTGAACGCTTGCAGCGCGCCGAGGTAGGTAGGCGCTTCTACCAGGATGCGTTCGCCGCGATTGATCAGCAGCTTGGCGATGAGGTCGAGCGCCTGTTGCGAACCCGAGGTGATGAGCACGTTTTCCGGCGTGGCGAGTATGCCGTAGCGTTTGAGATTGCTGGCGATCATCTCGCGCAGCGGCAGATAGCCTTCCGTAGGCCCGTATTGCAGCGATTCGGCGCCCTTCGTCTGCATGACGCGATGGCAGGCTTCGTCAAATCGTTCGACAGGGAAGAGTTCTGAGGCAGGAAGTCCGCCGGCAAAGGAAATGATTTCTTTACGTTGGGTAAGCTTGAGAAGCTCCCGAATGGCCGAGCTTTTGATGGTCTTTGTCCGCTGTGCGAAGCGGTGGGACCAAGGGGTAGACATTGCATTCTCCTGAGAACTGATAGCCTAAAGGCCCTCTTGCTGTTTGTCCAGGAGTGCTGCGCCCGACAAGGGCTACAGTCTCCGAAATATGCCCAGGAATGGAAGACACAGAACTTCGCCGTCCATTACCATAGGTAGTACGACTGCATATACTTACGGTTACACGCTTAGGCCCGTAAACGCCGTGACCGCCGTCACCTGCGGGGGTGAGGGCACGCGAGTAGAGTGGGCGGAGTTGCTGCTTCTTCGCAAAAGCCCGCATGTTTTGCGATGTGTCCTATAGATTCGAGTCATACGCGTTCTTATAGACAGTTGTTCTGGTGGAGGACTAATGAACTACCCGGTTTGGCAACTGGGCATACCCGGAGGCCTGCTCATCGCGCTGGTTGCGGTGACGCATGTCTTCGTCTCGCATTTTGCGGTCGGCGGCGGAGCCTTCCTGGTGCTCACGGAACGGCGCGCGCGCGCGGCAGGCGACGTGGAAATGCTGGGCTGGATACGGCGTCATTCGAAGTTCTTTGCCCTGCTCACGCTGGTATTCGGCGCGGTGAGCGGCGTAGGTATCTGGTTCACCATCGGACTGGTTTCGCCGGAAGCGACGGCCTCGCTGATCCACTCATTCCTGTGGGCATGGGCGATCGAGTGGGTCTTCTTCTTTGTGGAGATTGCGGCGGCCATCATCTACTACAGCACCTGGGACCGTCTGGATGCCAAGGCGCACATGATGATTGGCTGGATCTATTTCTGGTCGGCCTTCATGAGCCTGGTCGTGATCAACGGGATCATCACCTACATGCTGACGCCGGGGCGCTGGCTGCAAACGCATGAGTTCTGGGACGGCTTCTTCAATCCTACGTATCTGCCTTCGCTATTCATCAGGACGGCGATGTGCATCGTGCTGGCTGGCGTCTTCGGACTGATAACGGCCATGCGCGAACCTGCCGAACTCCGCGCGCGCGTGGTGCGACTGGCCGGAAAATGGATGCTGACCGGCTCGGTGATGCTGCCGCTGTTTGGCTGGTGGTACTTCGCCAAGTTCCCGGATTTTGCGAAGGCCTACACGGGCTCGGCGATGACCGGAATCAAGCACACCATTCGCGGCGGAATCGGATTCACTGCCTTGGTGCTGCTGATGACTCTCATCTTCGCCCTCTGGAAGCCGCGCTGGATGCGGACTCCCGTGGTCGCCGTCGTGGTGGTCTTCGCTTTCTGCATGATGGCGAGCGGCGAGTATCTGCGCGAATTCGTGCGCAAGCCCTGGGTCATCAACGGCTACATCTACGCGAACGACGTGCGCGTGGATTCCATCGAGGGATACAAGGCGAAGGGAGTCTTCGGGAACGCAAGCTGGGTGACGGCAACCGACCCGCAGTCGGTCGAGTACGGGCACGAACTCTTCGTCTTGCAGTGCAGCAAGTGCCACAGCGTGGATGGCTACCGTTCCATGCGTCTGCGCGTGCGCAACTGGGACGCAACCTTTGCGACCAACATGCTGCCGCACATCGAATTGACGCGGGGCACCATGCCTCGCTTCGCCGGGAACGAGCAGGACCGCGCCGCGCTGGGCGCCTACCTCGGCTCACTCAATCCGCATCCGGAGATCGTAAGGCTGAACGAGGCGAGCATCGATAACGTGGGCAAGCAGGTCTTCGAGACGCGCTGCGGAAGTTGCCACACCATTGACGGCAAGGTGCGTCCGCTGAAGGCAGCATTCGCAGGGTCAGACGCCGCACAGGTAGAAGCATTGCTGCCTGCGCTTAGTTCGATGAGCGACAATATGCCTCCCTTTACCGGAAGCGAACTGGAAGCAAAAGCGTTGGCGCACTACGCGGCTATGGCTGCGAATTCACAGGCGGGGAGGTAGAAGATGATGATCCTGTTTCAGATTCCTCAAGTCGATCCCATGCCTCTGCCGGGGCCGGTGTGGCTGCTGAAGACGTTGCTCATTACGGTATTCACCTTGCACCTGCTGGCGATGAACTGCACACTCGGTGCGGGACTGACGGCGGCTTTCAGCGCCCTGCGAGGTCGCAGCGCGGGGCATCCATTCTCGAAACGGCTGGCGGGCGAACTGGCCGCAATGATGCCGGCCTTTGTGGCATTCACCATCTCGCTTGGTGTGGCGGCGCTGCTCTTCGTGCAAGTGCTCTACGGAAATCTTCTGTATACGAGTTCCATCCTGCTGGGCGCCGTTTGGCTGAGCGCGCTGGCGCTGGTGGTGGTGGGCTATTACGGGTATTACTACTTCAGTATGCGTCACGCGGTGAATACGCGCACGGCGTCCGTGGTGGCGCTGGTCGCCTTCGGGTGCTTCCTGACGATCGCGTTCATCCTGGTCAACAACATGACGCTGATGCTGGCGCCGGAGCGCTGGTTCGGGATGTACAAGGCTCATCCGAATGGATGGAACCTGAACCTTGCCGAACACAGCCTGGTGCCGCGCTATCTGCACGTCATCTTCGGCGCGTTCACGGTGTTCTCGGCCATCCTGGTTCACCTGGGCACGCACAAGTTGAAAAAGGACCGCGAGTACGGTCTGTGGATCATCCGCAGGGCAGGCATGGCGTTCGCCATGCTGACGGGCGTGCAATTCGTCGTGGGAACGTGGTTTCTGCTGGCCCTGCCGCGGAAGGTGGCAGTCATCTTCCTGATGGATCCGGTGGGCGGAGCCATCTTCGGCTTCTCGCTGGTGTTCGCCTTGGCGGCGATGGTGCTGATGCTGGTGGCGGGAGCCGTGGAGAACCCTGCTCCGGCAGCGCACAGCGGATTACTGGCTACGCTCATCACTCTGGTGCTGATGGTGGTGATGCGCGACATGGTGCGGACCGCCTATCTGCAGCCGCATTTCAACGTGAGCCAACTGGCCGTGAAGTCGCAGGTATCGGTCATCTTGTTGTTCCTGGTTGTCTTCGCGGGAGGATTGGCCACCCTGGGATACATGGTGGGCCTCGTCATGAGAGCAAAGCCGGGCACCGGAGAGAGACCGCTCGCAAGCGGAGCGGGTTCCGTGTAGCTGTTGTTTCGCGTAACAGACGAAGCGCATCCTGGCGGGTGCGCTTTTCTTTGCGCGGAATGTGGTTCGCCAACTAAGTTGCAATTAAGGGAACCGAAGCGATACGCTTCTCATCCAAGCAGTCTTGTGGGGAAATCCCGAAGCTTCGTGAGGAATGAATGTCGTCATCGCCGTCAGTTTCCGGGGCAGCGCCCCTGTTGAAAGCCGTGCTGGTGGTTGTGGACGGTGTGGAACAGCGCGAAGTCATATTGGAAAAAGCCAGCTTCACCATCGGACGGAAGTCGGACAACGACCTGGTGCTATCCGATCCGAGCGTCTCGCGCGACCACGCCATCATCGAGCAGGAGAACGGCGCATTCATCCTGGTGGACCGGGGTAGCCGTCACGGAACCTGCGTCAACGGTAATGCGATCCAGCGGCAGCAACTCAAGACAAGCGACCGCATAGAGTTCGGAGCGGGAAAGAATAGTTTTGCAATCTTCCGCCAGGAGGATACGGCGGGAGCAAATTCGGCGCGGCAATTCCTGACGGAGATATCGCACCGCGTACCTTCCGGCAGCACCAGCAGCGTCACTTCTGACCTCGAGCAACTTACGCTGTTCCTGGAAGCCGCACGAAAGCTGAATACATCGGGCGTGCTGGAAGACGTCCTCGTGACCCTGCTGGATACCACGCTGCGTATCACCAAGGCGGAACGCGGATTCATCTTCCTGCGACAACCGGACGGAACCCTGAAACTGACCGTGGGGCGCGATCAGCAGGGCAGAGCCATCCTCGACGACAAGACGATCTCGCGCTCGGTCCTGCGCGACGCTTCGGAAACCGCGTCGGAGTTCATGATCGGCGATACGCAATTGCATAGCGATGTGGCGGGACGCGAAAGCATCGTCGCACACAATCTGCGGAGCATAGCCTGTATCCCGCTGCGCAGGCGCGTCATACAGGAACGCCAGCATACGGAAGAGGACGCTGCCGCACACAACGTGGAAACACGCGGAGTGCTCTACCTGGACAGCCACTATTATTCGGCGAACATGAGCGCCGTAGGACACGACATCCTGCGCGCCATCGCCAACGACGCGGCTTCGCTGGTGGAAAACGCGTACCTGGTGCAAGCCGAGGAATCTGCGCGTCGCTACCGTCAGGAATTGACCATCGCGGCGACCATCCAGCAACACCTGCTGGCCGTGCGTATTCCCGAATGCGCTTTTGCCCGCGTGCGCGCGCGCAACTTCGCTTGTAAAGATATCGGGGGCGACTTCTTCGACGTGGTCAGCACCGATGACGGACTCTACTTCGTGCTGACGGACGTGAGCGGAAAAGGCATCACGGCCGCGCTGCTGGCCTCCATCATGCAGGGCATGATCTATTCGCAATTCGTGCAGAAGCCTCCGCTGGTGCAGGTGGTCTCGTCGGTGAACCGCTTCCTTTACGAAAAGGAACTTGAAGGAAAATACGCGACGCTGGTTGTGGGACACCTGCGACCGAACGGGGAACTGGAACTGGTGAATTGTGGACACGTGCCGCCGCTGCTCTCACTGGCTGGCGTGGTGACGGCGGCCAAGTCGTCAAATTTCCCGGTGGGACTGTTTCCGGTAAGCGAGTGGGAGTCTGAAAGATTCCAACTGAATCCCGGGGACCGCGTGGTGGTGGTGACCGACGGCGTGACCGAGGCGGAGAATCCCGAAGGCGAATTCTTCGGTGACGACCGCCTGGCCACTGTGGCGGCACTGCCCATCACGGACGAAGACAATATCATGTCGGCGGTAACCGCCTTCTGCTGCGGCACTCCGCTGAACGACGATTGCTCCGTGCTGGAGATCGATTACAAAGGCAACTAGGCTTCGCCGGGCCGCGCGCATCCCATGTCCGGAGTCGAGCGGGTCTTTGTGCATATTCATTCCGCATCGTTCTAAGGGTCGTCCTGCTGCGCTCCCGGCGCGGAGGACGACTTTTTCCTTTGACAGCATGTGTCTCCATGTTGCATATTTATACACAGTGATGCATAAATATACTACGAGAGCAAAATGTCTAAACTGTCACGCCAGAACCTGATCCTCGAACTTGTGAACAAGGAGTCTCTTGCCAACCAGGAGGAGCTCCGGAAACGCCTGCTGAAGCACGGCTTCGATGTGACCCAGGCCACGCTCTCGCGGGACATCCACGAGCTAGGGTTGGTAAAGACCTCGGATGGATACACGCAGCAGCAGGGCGGCGACGAGCCGGAGCCGACGATGCCATCGGCAATGCGACTGGTGCGCGAGTTCGTGCTGGATGTGCGCGAGGCGCAGAACCTGCTGGTCGTCAAGACGGTTGCCGGTTCGGCGCAGCCTGTAGCGGCGGCGCTGGACGTAGAGGCCTGGCAGGAAGTGGTGGGCACCGTGGGCGGCGACGACACCATCCTGGTGATCTCTGCCAACAAGAAAATGGCGCACAAGGTTGCGCTGCGTATACGGGGGATGCTGGTCTGATGTCGCAACTCAAGACTGCCGTGCTCGGCCCCACCGGATACGCCGGCTTCGAACTCTCGCGCTTGTTGTTGAAGCATCCGCGCTTGGCCGCGCCCTTGCTGATGCGGCGCGAGATGGAGGAGGGCGCCGAGTCGCTGGACGCATTGTATCAGCAGATATCCGGCGATGGCGGACATCCGATGGAAGCGTTCTCGTGGTCCCGCTTGCACGACGCTGGCGTCGAACTGTTGTTCATGGCGACGCCGCATGAAGTCGCGCGCGAGTGGATACCGGAGGCGATGAAGCGCGGATTGCGCGTCGTCGATCTGAGTGGCGCGTGGCGGTTGAACCAGCAGGCGAACCGCGATGTTTACAAGTTTGAGGATGCAAACGCGGAAGTGGCTTCCGGACTGGATGCGAGCGCGGTGTACGGATTGCCGGAGCTGCATCGCCAGCAGATCGCGGATGCGCAACTGGTTGCGAATCCGGGCTGCTATGCGACCTCCGTCATCTGCGCGCTGGCTCCGCTCACTCGGGCGGGTATCGTCGATGTGGAACACGGCGTGGTGTGCGACGCGAAGTCCGGTGTCTCCGGCGCGGGAAAGAAGCCGACCTCTAAAACGCATTTTGTGGAGGTTGCGGAAAACCTTTCGGCGTACTCGGTGTTCGGTCATAGACACACGGGCGAGATTCTGGAGCAGACGGGACTTACGGCGGAGCAGTTGATCTTCACACCGCATCTGCTGCCGATACCGCGCGGCATTCTTTCGACCATCTACCTGCGGCTGAATCGCGAGATGACGGCCGAACAGATCGAGCAATGTTTTAAGGAGTTCTACAAAGGCAGTCCGTGGATGCGCATATTCAGCGCAGGACAGCTGCCGGAAATACAGTTTTCGCTACGAACGAATTATTGCGATATCGGATTTTCCCTCGCTCCTGACCGACGACGATTGATCGTCGTTTCGTGCCTCGACAACCTGGTCAAAGGCGCCGCGGGACAGGCGGTGCAGAACATGAACGTGATGTATGGCTGGATTGAATCGGAGGGATTGAATTGAAACTCGTCGTCAAGATCGGTGGAGCGGCACTGGATGATAAGGGGCATACCAAGCGCTGTGCGCGTGCGGTGGCCGACCTGAGAGGAGAAGGACACCAGGTCTGCGTGTTACATGGCGGCGGCGCGATGTTGACGCGCACGCTCGCACAGCTTGGCAAGACCAGCGAGTGCATTAACGGTCTGCGAGTCACCGACAAAGAGACGCGCGATGTGGCGCTGATGGTGTTGGCCGGGCGCGTGAATAAATCGCTCGTAGCGGCGCTCTCCGCCGAAGGACAGGCGGCGATTGGAATCTGCGGCGGAGATGGATTGGCCTTTACGGCGCGCAAGAAGAAGACGATCGGCGCGGACCTGGGCTTCGTTGGCGAGATTGCTGCCGTCGATCCGCGCTGGATCAAGGCTATCTGGCAGAACGACGGAATTCCCGTCATCTCCAGCGTCGCGTTGGGTTCCGACGGCGAGTATTACAACGTGAATGCCGACCAGATGGCTTCGGCGTGCGCAGCAGGTTGCGGCGCGGACGCGCTCATTTTTTTGACCGATGTTGCCGGAGTGAAGGGCGCGGACGGAGTTGTTATTCGCTGGCTCGCGGTGAAAGAGATCGCGGGCATGATCAGTGAGTCCGTCATCGCCGGCGGCATGCTGCCGAAGCTGGAAGCGTGCCAGGAAGCATTGCAACAAGGTGTGCGTCGCGTGCGCATACTACCGGCGGCCAGCGTGGAATCGTTGCCGGACTTCTACCATTCGAAAATAAATTGCGGAACAGAGGTAATGGTCCAGTGAGCTTACCCACCGTTCAAGCGGCAGAAGCTTCGCTGCTTCTGCCTACCTACGATCGCCATCCATTGCTTATGAAAAAGGGACAGGGCGTTTCTCTCACGGATTCAGAAGGGAATCGCTATCTCGATTTCCTCAGCGGAATCGGCGTGAATGCGCTCGGCTACAACCATCCGGCGATCAAGAAGGCCTTGATCGCGCAAGCCGGCAAACTGATTCACATATCGAATCTGTTCTTCCACGATTACCAGTCCGCGCTCGCCTTGAAGCTTACGCAAGTCACGGGCATGGACCGGGCGTTCTTCTGCAACAGCGGCACGGAAGCCTGGGAAGGCGCGCTGAAGCTGGCTCGTGCCTATGCGCAGTCGAAGGCGAAGAAGGGGAAAGCGAAGTTCCGCATCCTCGCGATGGGAAACTCTTTCCACGGACGGACCTTTGGTTCGCTGGCGACGACGGGACAGGCGAAGTATCGTCAGCCGTTTGCGCCGGGATTGCCGGGCGTGCGCTTTGTGGAGTTCAACAACGTCGAGAGCCTGAAGAAGAATTTCGACGACTCGGTCTGCGCTGTTTGCATTGAGACGATACAAGGCGAAGGCGGCGTTCAGCCTGCGTCGATGGAGTTCCTGAAGGCGGCGCGGGCTTTGACGAAGAAATCGGGCGCACTGCTTCTGCTCGACGAGATTCAGTGTGGACTCGGTCGCACGGGCAAGATGATGGCCTATCAGCATTACGATGTGCAGCCCGACATCGTTACGGTTGCCAAGCCGCTCGCGGCGGGACTGCCGCTGGGCGCAATTCTTACGACCGAAGCGGTTTCAAAGGCCTTCCATCCCGGAATGCACGGAACGACTTTTGGCGGAGGCCCGCTGGCTTGCGCGGTGGCGCTTACGTATCTGGAAACTCTCGAGAAGGAAAAGCTGTTGGCGCACGTCACGAAAGTCGGCAGCTACTTCCTTGAGCAACTGCACCTGCTCGACGCGAAGCACACCTGCATACAGGATGTGCGAGGCGTGGGCTTGATGGTGGGAGTGGAAGTGGATTCCGCCGACCTCGCGAAGTCCGTCGTGCGGCAGATGATGGAGCGGGGAATCATCATCAATCGAACGCATGAAACGACGTTGCGATTTCTGCCGCCGTTCATCGTGACCGAGCAGCACATCGACAAAGTTGTGAAGGCGCTGGATGCCGTGTTGTCCTCCTGCGCGAATGCAGGGAGCGCAGTAGTACAGAAGAAGAGCCGGAGGACATCGAAATGAGCACGAAAGCCGTGGAGCAAGCATCGATGCAGCAGGGAAGCGTGGCCGCGTGGCTATCGCGTAACCTGTCGTCGATCAGCAGACCTGACGTCTTCGGAAGTGGAAGCCCTACTCGATTTGACTGCGCTGATCAAGGCGCGTCCGGAAGATTTTCGCGGAGCGTTGCAGGGCAAGCAGGTGGTGCTGTTCTTTGAGAAGCCATCGCTGCGCACGCGTCTCACCTTTGAGGCGGGCATCACCTCGTTGGGCGGGACATCGTTCTTTGCGGACCAGACGGCGTCGCGTCTCGGCGCGCGCGAGCCTTTGAGCGATATGGCTCACAACCTGGAACGCTGGGTGGATGGAATCATTCTGCGCACCTTTTCGCACCAGACGGTGACGAGCATGGCGGAACACGCGTCTATCCCGGTCATCAACGCCTTGAGCGACCACGAGCATCCGTGCCAGGCGCTGGCCGATTACTTCACGCTGCAGGAATATTTCGGAGACTTGAAGAAGGTCACGATGGCCTACGTCGGCGACGGCAACAACGTTGCTCATTCGCTGATGCTGACGGCTGCCTGCACGGGAAGCCGCATACGCATCGTCACGCCGAAAGGGTTTGAGCCCAACACGGAAGTAACCGCGAAGGCGAAGAAGATGGCGAAGACCACGGGCGGCAGCATTACGCTCACCAACGATCCGGTTGCCGGAGTGAAGGACGTGAACGCCATCTATACCGACGTCTGGGCAAGCACAGGAAGCGGAAGCGGCCGAACGCGCGCGCATCTTCGCACCTTTCCAGGTGAACGAACAAATGTGCTCGCACGCAGCGCCAGGAGCGATCTTCCTGCATTGTCTGCCAGCGCATCGCGGCCAGGAAGTCACCGCCGGAATCATCGATTCTGCACAATCGGCTGTCTTCGACGAGGCGGAGAACCGCCTGCACGTTCAGAAGGCCATCATGCTTTTGCTCTTGGGTGGCGGCATGCGCCGCTTTCCCCCAACAGGCTCCCGCAACACGGGGGGAAGAGGTGCTCATGTCTAAGAAGAAGGTGGTACTCGCATATTCCGGGGGGCTCGACACCTCCATCATCATTCCGTGGCTGAAAGAGAATTACGACTGCGAAGTCATTGCCATGGTGGGCGATGTAGGCCAGGGCGAAGACATGGAAGAAGTCTCGCGGAAGGCTTTCGCGACAGGCGCTTCCAAGGTCATCGTGAAAGATAGGCGCGAAGAATTCCTGACGGAATACGTCTGGAAATGCCTGCGCGCAGGCGGGGTGTACGAAAACAAATATCTGCTGGGAACGTCGATGGCGCGTCCCATCATCGCCAAGTACCAGGTGGAAGTGGCGCTCGAAGAAGGCGCGGACGCGGTTGCGCACGGATGCACGGGCAAGGGCAATGATCAGGTGAGATTTGAGCACGCGTTCATGGCGCTGGCTCCGGAGTTGGAGATCATCGCACCGTGGCGCGAGTGGGACCTTGTCTCGCGCGAAGACTGCATCGACTATGCAGAGGCGCGCAACGTTCCCATCACGGCGAGTCGCGAGAAGATACATTCGCGTGATCGTAACCTGTGGCACGTTTCGCACGAGGGCGGAGAACTTGAAAGCCCGGCGAATGCGCCTCTGGATTCAACGTGGCAGATGTCGAATTCGCCGCAGGATGCGCCCGACCGCGTAGAAGAAGTAGAGATCGGTTTCGAGCAGGGACGCCTGTGTCGGTGAACGGGATGAAGATGCCGGCCGTGCAACTGGTCGAGTTGCTGAACGAGATCGGCGGACGCAACGCCATTGGGCGCATCGACCTGGTGGAGAACCGCTTTGTCGGAATGAAGTCGCGCGGCGCGTATGAAACTCCGGGTGGCACGCTGCTGCTGGCTGCACACCAGGAACTCGAGGCCATGTGCCTGGACCGTGAAGTGGCGCACTTCAAGCAACAGATCGCTCTGAAGTATGCGGAAATGGTGTACTAGTCACGACGTCCCCGGCGGCACCGCTCCGGCACGCGTGCAATCCGCCCTGGCCGAGGTTCGCAAGCAGCTCGACCAAAACCAGGAGGATGCCCATGCGTGCGCGCAGAGCCATACTTCCTGATGCAGAAGCTATTTGCGAATTGATCCGCGGCTTCTCCCAGACGGACACGTTATTGCCTCGCCCGCTGGCGGAGCTATGCGAAAACATCCGCGACTTTGCCGTGGTGGAGCATGAGGGCGAGATCATCGGTTGCGGAGCGCTGCATCTCTATGGCGTGCATCTGGCGGAGATTCGTTCCATCGCCGTACTGCCCAAGGCGCAGGGCTTGGGCGCCGGACGCGCGCTGATGAAGGCGTTGCTTTCGGAGGCTGAGTATCACCACGTCTCCGGCGTATGTCTGTTCACGCGGATTCCGGACTTCTTTTTGCACATGGGCTTTTCCCTCGCCAGCCGCGAAGCGTTACCCGACAAGATTCTCAAGGATTGCATGGGCTGTCCTAAGCTGAACGCATGTGATGAGATTGCGATGGTTCGCGGCGAACTGCCCGCGTTCTCCATCCTCGAACAGCCGCATCAAACATTTGTGAAGCTGCAAATGTGAAGAAGACATCGGTCCCACTCGCAGTAGCGGAAGGCTTTCGATTTGCATCGGCAACGGCAGGCATCAAGGCCAGCGGACGCCCCGACCTGGCGTTTGCAGAGGCTCCGCACGGCGCGTCGGCGGCGGCGGTTTTCACTCAAAATCGCGTAGTCGCAGCTCCGGTCACGGTAGGCCGCGCAAACCTCGTGAAGAGCGAAGGGCGCGTTCGCGCGTTGATCGTGAATGCCGGGAACGCGAATTGCGCGACCGGAAAGGCCGGCATCGAAGCCGCGAAGTCCGTGTGCAAAGCCACGGCATTGGAGTTGGAGGTGGCGCCGGAGTTCATCTTCCCATCGTCCACGGGAATCATCGGCGTACCGCTGCCGACAGAAAAGATTGTGACCGCTCTGCCCGCGCTGGTGGCGTCGCGTTCGGCAGGAGAAGGGCCGGTCCGAAACTTCGCTGCGGCCATCATGACCACCGATACGCATCCCAAGATCGCCTCCGCGAAATTCACTTGCGGAAAGAATTCGGTGAGCGTGCTGGGCGTAGCCAAAGGTTCGGGCATGATCCATCCGAACATGGCGACCATGCTGGTCTATATCTTCACCGACATCGAAGGCAACGCCGAGGAACTTCAGCGCGAACTGCTGGCCTGCGTGGACGTGACCTTCAACGCGATTTCCGTCGATGGCGATACGTCTACCAACGATACCGTGTTGCTGCTGGCAAGCGGCGTCTCAGGCTGCAAGCTGCGAACGCCGGGAGCGCGCAAGCAATTTCAGGCAGCGTTGCTCGATGTTTGCAAGTCGCTGGCGGAGCAGGTTGTCCGCGACGGCGAAGGGGCGCAACACCTGGTGCGATTGCAAGTCGAGCAAGCGCGCAACGTGGAAGAAGCAAGGACCATTGCGCGCAGTATCGCGAATTCTCCATTGGTGAAAACGTCGTGGGCGGGATGCGATCCCAACTGGGGCAGGATTTTGTCGTCGGTAGGGAAGCCCGGGGTGGAACTGGATGCGGCGAAGGTGAACATCTTCATCGGTCCGCAAGAGGTCTGTCACAAAGGAATGGCGTTTGATGAGCGCGCCGCGCACGAATATCTCAAGCGTCCGGAGTACGAGATAAGGGTGCAACTCGGACGGGGGAAGGCGTCGCTGGAGTTCCTGACCTGCGACCTGACCACGGAGTACGTCCACATCAACGCCGATTACTCGACGTAGAGACACGGTTACCAGGCGACGTGAATCGATCCGGGTGGAAGCTTTCGCTCCCATCGATCCGCGCCGCCTGATCTTTTGCCGGAACCGGCCTGCAAACCGAGTAACCGGCAGAAGCTGAATTCCCGTTTGATAGGGTTCGCACCTGCAAACCCTTAAGCACCGCTGCTTTAGATTTCGGCAGGTTTCCGCCGAACTTTAGCCGCGGGGCCTTGGGCAGGTAGGAACTTTTTTGCGGGGACAGGGTTACAATCCTGTCAGATTAGATTTGCGGAGGTTTTATGGAACTCGGCGTTCCCGAACTGCTCGTCATTTTCGGAATTGCAATCCTGATCTTTGGACCTAAGAAGCTGGGAGAATTGGGCAAGTCCATGGGCGAGGGAATCCGCCATTTCAAATCGGCCGTGAAGGGTGAACCAACAGCGGAGCCTGCGCCGCCGGAGTCCACTCCGGTCGAAACACCGAAAGTTTAGTCTTTCGCATCGCTCCCGTGCGCCTCAACAAAGTGAGCCGGGCACAAAAAAGCGGCTCAAGAGTATGGCGTACTCTCAAGCCGCACACGTAGGACAAAATCTATTGCAGCGGTGCCGTCCGGCACCGCTCTACTCTCGAACTAATTCTGCTTCCAATGCTTGTTGCGGACCGGCTTGCGCCTGCTCCACGCCGTAGTCCCAGCCCATATCGAAGGCCTTCGCGTTGAGTTCCCGGTAAGCATTCGGCACTGAAAGTTCTACCGCTTTGCGCAGAGACTCGCGCTTCAGCAGTCCAGTTACCGCGCCAAAGAAGCCCACCATCACGATGTTCGACACCATGCGCTTGCCCATCTGCTCGGCAAGACGAGTAGCGGGAATTCCGTAGATCAGCGTGCCCTCGGGAATCTCCGTCACGCGAACCAACTCCTGCTCGATCAGCATGAGTCCGCCGGGTTTCAGTTCCTTGGCGAATTTCATGTACGCTTCCTGCGACATCACGACCATGATGTCCGGGTGAGTGACGTAGGGATAAAGGATAGGTTGTTCGGAAAGGATTAGCTGCGCGCTACATGCGCCGCCGCGTGCTTCCGGGCCGAAGTTTTGAGTCATGGTGGCGAAGTCGCCATCGACGATCGAGGCAGCCTTGCCGATGACGCTGGCAGCCATGATGACGCCCTGGCCACCAAAGCCAGCTACGCGAATTTCCGTTAGCAACCGCTGCATACTGGTTCCTCCGCCTCTACGTATTCTTCGCCGAGCGATTCACGCAGATGTCCACGCATCATCTCGTCGTAATGCGGACGATCGCGGTCCACGAATTTGCCGACGATGATCTCGCCAGCCTTGGTCAAGCCCACTTCGCTGGTCGGGCAGCCATGCTTCACTTTGCTCATTTCCTTGTAAGCCTTCATGGCGTCGAGCGCTTCGCCCATCTTGTTGCGGCGCTGGTAAAGCGTGGGACAAGGCGAGATTACCTCGATGAATCCGAAACCCTTCTTCTGGAACATCTCGTTCATCGACTTTGCCAGTTGCTTCACGTGGAAGGTCGTCCAGCGCGCGACGTACACGGCGCCTGCGGCTTCCACGAGGTGAGGAATGTTGAACGCCGGGTCATACGTTCCGTACGGTGCGGTCGAGGTGATCACATCGTTCGGAGTGGTCGGAGCCGTTTGCCCACCGGTCATGGCGTAGATGAGGTTGTTCACGCAGATGACCTTCAGGTCGATATTGCGGCGCGCGGCGTGAATCAGATGATTGCCGCCGATGGCGAACAAGTCGCCGTCGCCGGAGTACACGATCACGTTCAGGCTGGGATTCGCCAGCTTCAATCCGGTTGCGAAGGGAATCGCGCGACCGTGCGTGGTGTGGAAGGAATCCATGTTCACGTAGCCGGCAACGCGTCCGGTGCAGCCGATGCCGGAGACGACGGCGACCTTGGAAAGGTCAGTCTCGCTCTCGATCAGTGCGCGGGAGAAGGCGTTTACCGTGGTGCCGATACCGCATCCGGGACACCAGATGTGCGGCATGCGGTCCATGCGAAGAAATGGTTCGACGGGGTTCTGGTTTGTATCGATTTCGACCATGCTCATCGTGCAGCCTCCACGATCGCTTTCAGTATTTCTTCCGGGTTATGGACGCTGCCGCCTGCGTGCGATACGGCAATGGTCTTGGCTTTT
This sequence comes from Terriglobales bacterium, assembly GCA_038236965.1. Lineage (GTDB taxonomy): Bacteria > Acidobacteriota > Terriglobia > Terriglobales > Acidobacteriaceae > JBBRZF01. The sequence goes on from JBBRZF010000012.1 coordinate 29,404, forward strand.
CCGCCAGCGGCGCGCTCAACCTCACGCACCATCTGACCCAGGTTTAGTTCCGGCACAACGAGTGCCTTCACCTTGCTGGCAATTTCCTTCATGCGTTTTTCCGGGAAGGGCCACGCGGTAATAATGCGGAACTTGCCGACTTTCAAGCCTTGTTCGCGAGCCATGCCGATGGCGCGCTGAGCCACGCGAGAAGTAATGCCGTAAGAAACAACGACCACATCCGCGCCTTCGATTCCGTCTTCTTCGAAGAGACAGATCTTCTCTTCGTTGTCGCGGATCTTCGAGCACAGACGACGCACTAGCGTGTCCTGTATCGGAGGCGTCATGTTCGGATAGCCGCGCTCGTCGTGCGTCAGTCCGGTGACGTGAATCTTATAGCCTTCACCGGCCATGACCATTTCGGGGCATTGCTCTTCGCCGACCGGTTTGAATGCAAGGAACTCGTCGGGAGGAATCTTGGTGTAGCGTCGTGGCTCAACGTAAATCTGGTCCGCCTCGGGGATGACAACCTTCTCGGTCATGTGTCCCACCACTTCGTCCATCATGACGAAGACCGGGAGACGATATTTCTCGGAGAAGTTGAAAGCCTGTATCGTCAGGTCAAAACATTCTTGCGGAGAGTTCGGGCAGAGCGCGATTACTTCGTAGTCGCCGTGCGAGCCCCAGCGTACCTGCATCATGTCGGCCTGCGCGGGAAGCGTAGGCAACCCAGTCGATGGGCCGCCGCGCTGCACGTCGATGAAGACGCAAGGCGTTTCCGTCATGGCTGCGTAGCCGATGTGCTCCATCATCAAGGAGAAGCCGGGGCCGCTGGTTACGGTGAAAGCTTTTGCGCCGCCCCAGACCGCGCCTTGAATGGCGATGGAGGCTGCGAGTTCGTCTTCCATCTGGATAAAGGTTCCGCCAACGTGCGGAGCGCGTGCTGCAAAGCGCTCAACCACCTCCGTGGAAGGAGTGATGGGGTATCCGGCGGTGAATCGCGCACCTGCGGCGAGGGCGCCTTCGCAGGCAGCATGATCGCCGTCCAGGAAATGCGAGCCCGTCATAACGCCGATTGGGTCAGCGTGCATCGTTCGCCTCCTTGTTCTCTACTACAGGTTCTTCTTCTTCTTTTTTCTTATCAATCCTGTGTCCATGAATAGCAAAATCGGGACAATACATGCCGCAGAGATCGCATCCGCTGCACTTCTCCGGATTGACGACGTGAGGCGGATGGTAACCCTTGGCGTTATAAGCGGAGGAGAGTGCCAAAACCTTCGTCGGACAGAACTCGACGCAAAATCCGCAGGCCTTGCACTGCTCAACGACTATCGACACGGAACCACGTGCCATTATTTCCTCTTTCCCTGACCGGCACACCCACGTCCGGCATGAACTCGAATGGCCCGACTCGCGCATTTCTCGCGTACCAAAGCCTGATTTAGATTCTGACGTTGATGTTCCCAAGGCGAAGTGATGGCGGTCACATTAGACTGTGAGGGGCGCACAACGGGTAATGGGAGGAAAGGGAAGCTGTCGTATAGTTGGCAGCAGTTCGCGGATTGGTTTCGAACGCATAGAGAAGGGGACGAGTTCCCGGAGACCTCCCGAACCTCATTCCGTCCGTTCTTTCCCCAATAGCTCTTCTTCGTGCCTTCGTGTCTTCGTGGTGAATTCCGTCCTTTCTTTACCTGAATCCTCGCACCCTCCAAAGAATCGAAAAAATATCGCTAATCGTCCCTGGAGGGAATTGCGCGTTGTGCTTCGCCCACGCGAGCGCTTTCCCGCCCGGGCAATTTGCGGTCGGTCGCGGCCCCTCTTGTCGCAAATACATCCCCCAACCGTATATACATTCCTAAACTCTCGGCCAAATCGGCCTCCATCCAGACGGCTGTATGTATATTCACGGAGACGCGAACTCGACCTGTCGAATCCTTGTAAGTAGCTGGTATGTAATTCGTTACCTGCCGACGCCCCCTCTGTGGCAGCCCTCACGCTCTCCTGTGATGCCCCTCACCGACTGTATATACATTTCAGGCGCACCATTTGTCGCAGGAGAAGGTGCCTCTGTTCCCGAAGTGGACCTTATAAATTTATGAAGAGAGTATTGCTGATTGGTGCCGCTGGCCGAGATTTTCATAATTTCAATGTTGTCTTCCGTCACAACCCGGAATACACCGTCGTAGCCTTCACCGCTGCGCAGATTCCCGACATCGCCGGTCGCAAGTATCCGACCGAGCTCGCGGGCCCGCTCTATCCCGGCGGCATTCCAATCGTGGAAGAGAACGATATGGAAAAGATCATTCGCGAACAGGAAGTAGATGTTTGCGTCTTCTCTTATAGCGACATCAACCACGTCACGCTAATGCATATCGCCTCGCGCGTGGTCGCCGCCGGCGCCGATTTCTGGCTGCTGGGCGCAACCCGCACGCAACTGGTTTCCAAGGTTCCGGTCATCTCCATCTGCGCCGTTCGTACTGGCTGCGGCAAGAGCCCGGTATCGCGTCGCATCGCCCACGGACTCCGCCACCTCGGCTGGCATCCGGTGGTCATCCGTCACCCCATGCCGTACGGCGATCTGGCCGCGCAGCATGCGCAGCGCTTTAGCAAACTTAGCGACCTCGATCTGCATGAGTGCACCATCGAAGAGCGCGAAGAGTACGAGCCGCATATCGCAGAAGGAACCACCGTCTATGCCGGCGTGGACTATGAAGAGATCATGCGCCAGGCCGAGCAGGAAGGCGACGTCATCCTCTGGGACGGCGGCAACAACGATACGTCCTTCTATCGCTCTGACCTTGAGATCGTCGTACTCGATCCCCATCGTGCCGGACACGAACTCGCCTACTACCCCGGTGAAGTCAACTTCCGCAGCGCCAAAGTATTGGTCATCAACAAGGTCGATACCGCAAAGCCGGAAGACATTCAGACGGTCCGCGACAACATCAAAAAGTACAATCCGACGGCTACGGTTGTGGAAGCAGCCTGCCGCGTCACGGTTCCCAAGCCTGAAGACATTAAAGGCAAGCGCGTGCTCGTGGTGGAAGACGGCCCGACGCTTACGCATGGCGAAATGCCATACGGCGCCGGAGTGGTGGCAGCCCGTCAGTTCGGTGCCGCCGAGATGGTTGACCCGCGTCCGTTCGCGGTCGGCTCCATCCGCGCCACATTTGAGAAGTTCAAACACCTCGGCGCATTGTTGCCTGCCATGGGCTATAGCGACGCGCAGCGAAATGAACTGGAAGAGACCATCAAGCGCGTTCCTTGCGACCTGGTTCTCGTCGCCACGCCGATCGACCTCGCACGTACCATCAAGCTCGATAAGCCGAGCATGCGCGTACGTTACGAAGCCGAAGAGCTCACCAAGCCTTCGTTCACGGACATCCTTACCGCCTTCACTCGCGAGCACAAGCCCACGTTGGCCGGAGCAGGGAAATGAACGCGCACGATTTCCTTTCGATAAAGGACTTCACTCCGAACGAGATCCGGCAATTGCTGGATCTCGCTTGCGAGATCAAAGCCCATCCCATGAACTTTACCGGGGCGCTGAAGGGAAAGACGCTGGCGATGATCTTTGAAAAGCCTTCGCTGCGTACCCGCGTGACGTTCGACGTCGGAATTCATCAACTGGGCGGCTTCTCCATTTATCTCTCGCCTGCCGAAATCAATCTTGGCAAGCGCGAGTCGGTCTACGACGTGGCGAAGAACCTGGAACGCATGGTGCAAGGCATCATGATTCGCACCTTCTCACACGATATCGTCGTCGGGATGGCCGAGCACGCCAACATTCCCATCATCAACGGACTGACCGATTACAGCCACCCCTGCCAGGCGATGGCCGACTACCTGACCATCCTTGAGCACAAGGGACGCCTGCGTGGACTGAAAGTGGCCTACGTGGGCGATGGCAACAACGTTGCGCATTCGCTGATGTTTGCCGGAGCGCAGCTTGGAGCCGATGTCTGGATCGGAACGCCTAAAGGTTACGAGCCCGATCCAGCGGCATTCGAATGGGCACGGGGACGCGGCAAGGAAACGGGCTGCACCTGCAACGTGACCAATGACCCCGTGGAAGCCGTACGCGATGCTGACGTTGTGTACACTGACGCTTGGGCAAGCATGGGACAGGAAGCGGAGGCGGAAATGCGCCGCAAGATTTTCCTGCCATACCAGGTCAACAGCAAGCTGTTCGGAAAAGCCAAAGGCGATGCCATCTTCATGCATTGTCTGCCGGCACATCGCAACGAAGAAGTGACGGACGATGTCATTGATTGCCCACGCTCGGTCGTTTTCCCGCAAGCAGAAAACCGTCTGCATGCGCAGAAGGCCGTGATGGTGGAGTTGATGAAGGACGTTGCCATCGAGTCGACGCGCCGCGTGGTTTCGCACGAAGAACTGCTGGAACTCGTGCAGTAGCAATGAAGAGATCTGGGTGCCCCACCCTGCAGCGATAGCGAAGAGTGGGGAGCACCCGATCAGTTTGCGGAAGCCTCAACCAAGGCTCCGCTCTGGGAGCGTTGAGGGATTCGGGCCAACCAGCCCGACCCTCCGCGCCCGATGAAAAACGAGTATTCGCTGAAAACTGATAGCTGACGGCTGAAAGCTAATAGCTGTTCAAAGGATTTCTATGTCGAAGTCAGCCCTTATCGCGATTGGCGGAAACTCGCTGATACGCGCGGGCGAAAAGGGAACCATCGCCGAGCAGCGAGTGAACGCCGCTCGAACGGCGCACGCGGTCATCGGATTGATCCGCGCTGGGTATCGCCTGGTCATCACCCACGGCAACGGGCCGCAGGTAGGTGCGCAACTTTTGCGCTCGGAGCGCGGCTCCGACCAGGTTCCCGGACAGACTCTGGATGTCTGCGGCGCATCCACGCAGGGCGAGATAGGCTACCTGCTGGCGCAAGCGCTGCGCGATGAACTCAAACTCGCCGGACTCGACGTGCCTGTGGTCGCGCTCATCACGCAAACGGTGGTAAGCGCCAATGACCCGGCCATGCAGAATCCCACCAAGCCCATCGGGCCGTTCTACTCGCGCGAAGTGGCGGAAGACAAGAAGCGTCAGTTCGGCTGGCAGATCGTGGAAGACGCGGCCCGCGGATACCGCCGGGTGGTTCCTTCGCCTGAGCCGCTGGACATCGTCGAGTTAGGCGTCATCCGTTCGCTTGTTGAATCCGGCGCTCTGGTGGTGGCCTGCGGTGGCGGCGGCATCCCGGTCATGGAAGAGAATGGTGCCCTCAAGGGTGTCGAAGCGGTTATCGATAAAGACCGCGCGTCCGCGATGCTCGCCTCGAAACTCGGTGTCGATCTCTTCGCTATTTCCACCGATTCCCAGTTCGTTTATCTCGATTACAAGAAGCCCACGCAGCGCGCGCTAACGCTGTCAACCGTGAGTGAAATGGAAGACTACTATGATGCCGGACAGTTTCCGCCCGGCAACATGGGTCCCAAGATCGAGTCGGCGTTGCGCTTCCTCCACAACGGTGGACACGAAGTGGTCATCACAACCTACGAACATCTTTGCGATGCTGTGACCGGAGCAGGCGGAACCCGCATCGTTCCCGACGCACCAGCACTCAAGGCAGTTCGCCACGAAATCGAAGTCGTTCACTCTGGAGATAGCCGATGACATCGCGCGCCACTTCCAAGTCTCCTGACCAATCTGCCCCCACACGACGCCTGCACCACGTGGTGGAGTCGCAGCAATTCACCGTGCCGCTGTTGATGGAACTCTTTGACCGGGCACGGGCCATGGAGCGCATTGTTGCCCGCGGCGGCACACGCGATTACGACAACAAGATTCTGGCTTCGGTCTTTTATCAGCCCTCCACGCGCACCCGCTTTTCGTTCGAGGCGGCGATGCTGCGACTCGGCGGCCACGTTCTCTCCACCGAACAGGCGCGCAATTTTTCGTCCGAGATCGAAGGCGAGCAGGTCGAGGATTCCATACGCATCATCGGCGGCTACTCCGACGTCATCGTGATACGCCATCACGAAGCCGGAGGCGCACAACGCGCCGCGCAGGTCTCGCCGGTCCCGGTCATCAATGCCGGAGACGGCGATGGCGGCCAGCATCCCAC
>JBBRZF010000013.1:0-35281 GCA_038236965.1 Terriglobales bacterium
CTGCAGGCGGAAACTCGTCTTGGCTACGCCAAGGTTGTGTCGCCCATCACGGGTATGGTTTCCGTTCGCGCCGCACGAGAGGGCGAGATCATCAATCCGGGAACGCCCATCGTCACCGTGGTGGACCTGAACGATACCTGGGTCTATGCACCGCTTCCTGAGACTGCCGCGGACAAGATACAGATTGGTGACGTGCTGGAGGTCCGCATGCCGAATGGCGACAAGGTGGCAGGCAAGGTGATTGCGAAATCCGCAGAAGGCGATTTTGCGACGCAGCGCGATGTGAGCCGAACGAAGCGCGACATCAAGACCATTCGTCTCAAAATTCACATCGAGAATGCCGGCATGAAATTCGTTCCGGGCATGACGGCGGAAGTACTGGTGCCGAAATCCAAACTAGGTGCGAAATGAGTCCGTTCTTCAAGAAGAAGGCCGAGGCGGTTCACGGGCATGTAGGAGTCGCCATCGAGGTGGACCACATCACCAAGAAGTATGGTGACTTCACGGCGGTGGACGACGTCTCGTTCCAGGTGAAGGAAGAGGAAGTGTTCGGGCTGCTGGGACCGAACGGGGCGGGGAAATCCACGCTCATACGCATGATGACCACGCTGATACCGCTGACGGCAGGCGAGGCTTTCATCGGCGGGTTCGATGTGCAAACGGACCCGGATGACGCGCGTCTCTGCATGGGGGTGATCCCGCAGGCGATGACCAGCGACATGGATCTGACCATCCAGGAGAATCTGAGCATCTACGCCAAGCTGTACGGGGTGCCGGCAAAACATCGTCGCGAGAACATCGACGAGTTGCTGGAACTGGTTGACCTGACGAAGTGGCGGGATGCGCAGACGAAAACTTTGTCGGGCGGAATGCGGCGGCGGTTGGAGATTGCGCGCGGGCTGGTGCATAGTCCGCGCATCTTCTTTCTGGACGAGCCTACGACGGGACTGGATCCGGTGTCGCGCGTGGCGGTGTGGGAGATGCTCACCAACATCAAGTCGAAGCGCAAGCTCACCATCCTGATCACGACGCATTACATGGACGAAGCCGACCGGCTTTGCGACCGCATCGCCATTGTGGATCACGGCAAACTGGTCGCGCTGGATACGCCGATGGCTTTGAAGGCCAGTGTGCCGGGTTCGAACGTGATCGAAGTTCAGTTCATCGACGCGCCGGAGGGTTGGGAGCAGCGTCTGCAAGCGTTGTCCGATGTGACTACGGTTCATCCCGAAGGGCAGGGAATGTTCCGCGTGCTGAGCGGCAACGGTTCGCGCACGACGACCGAGTTAGTGGAGATGGCGGTGAAATCGAACATCGCGATCAAGTCGCTTTCCGTGCAGAACACGACGCTCGATGACGTCTTCGTCCATTACACGGGACGCCAGCTTCGCGACGAGCAGGTGAAGGCCTACTCGTTCGTCATGCCGCCGCGTCCGGGAGTGCAGCCATGAACAGGATGTTGGCGATCGTGGAGCGCGAGTTGCGCAAATTCTTCCGTTCACCGGCCTTGATGATGGTGGCGACGGTGTTCCCGCTGGTGCAGCTGATCGTGCTGGGCAACGCCTTCGGCGGAAAGATAAAAGACGCGCGCATGGGCGTGGTGGATTACGACCGCGGCACGCAATCGTTGCGCGTGAAGGAAGCGTTCAATTCCATCGCGGCGAACATCAAGACCTTCAAGCCCATCTATTACGACGATGAACGCGCGGCGGTGGAGGACGTGCGCAACGGACATCTGGATGGCGCGGTGATCATCCCGCCGCAGTACTCGCGCAACGTGTACGAGCAGAAGAATCCGCAGTTGGCGTTGATCGTGGATAATTCCGATACCTTCACCAGCTCCACGCTGGAAAGCAAGATGCAGGAGTTGACGCAGGCGCTCAACCAGCCACAGGTGGAGCAGCGCGTGCTGAACAAGACCGCGCTGCAGATCGTGGAGCTGTATCCCTACATCGAGTACATGAAGTACCTGCTGCCGGGTTCGATCGCGCTGGCGATGTTCGTGTCGGTGATGATCGGCGGCGGCATGTTGTACATCGACGACAAGGCGCGCGGCGTCCACGAAGGATATTTGGTTACGCCGATCACCAAGCTTGAATTGATATGCGGGCTGAACACGGCGGGAGCGATCAAGGCGATTTTGGCGGGGCTGGTGATCACCATCATGGGTTCGCTGCTGGCGGGCGTGAGCTCCATCTTCGATCCCTTCCGGTTGTTGCAATTGCTTGCGCTCATCGTGGCGACGTCGCTGGCATTCAACGGGATGATGTTCCTGCTGATGGTTCGCGTGGAGGATCCGCTGGTGCCGCGCGCGATGTTCGGCATCCTGAATACGCTGCTGTTCTTCCCGAGCGGCGCCATCTATCCCATCAACGCCTTTCCAGCATGGTTGCGGGCGATCGCCTGGATCGATCCTTTTAGTTACGCGGTACACGGATTCAAGGCCGTGCTGCTTAAGGGGTCCGGCTTTGCCGCCGTGTGGCCCGACCTGCTATATCTGACGACATTCGCGGTGATCATGCTGGCGATTGCTACGCCTCTGTTCAAGCGAACGCTGTAATTGCGTTAATCGCATGGGCTCAGGCTTGATCAAGGGAGCGAGGAATGAGACGCACAGGAATTCTGGTGATTGTGTTGCTTGCCTCGGTAGCCGTCTTGGCGCAGACTGCGCCTGCGAAATCGGGGAAGGCACCGCAGCGGAAAGCAAAGATTGCGGAGGCTGCGCCTGAGATTTCCGCAGCGCTGAAGCCTTTCGTCGGAACGTGGAAGCTGGTCTCTTCCATGCAAACCAATCCCGACGGAAAGATGGTTCCTTACGGATTCGGCCCGCATCCAGCGGGGTACCTGATGTACGACGGCGGCGGACATATGTGCGCGCAGGTGATGAACAGCGACCGCCCGCGCTGGAAGGATCCCGAGCATCCTGCGGCGGAAGAGGTGAAGACGGCGTTCGACGGCTTTGGCGGCTATTGCGGGAGGTACACGGTGGACGCCAGTGCGGGAACGGCGGCGCATCATCCGGAAGTATCGGTGGACCCGAATCTTGCGGGACAGGCGAAACCGCGCAACTACCGCTTCGAGAACGAACATCTTATCTACAGCGGCACCGACAAAACGGACGACAGCGACGTGCGCTGGGAGATGGTATGGGAACGCGTCCGCTGAGGTTTGCGAAACGTTTCGGTTGAGCTTAAGCTGAAACCTGAGTAGAACGGCGAGAGAACGCACCTATGTCCACTACATTGTTCGACGCAAAGCCTTACGACGAGAAGCGAGCAAAACGCCGGCAGGTCATCGTTTCGGCGATCATTGCCACCGTACTCATCCTGGGATTCTTCGGATGGTGGTTCCGCCACTGGCCGGAAGAACACAAGGTGGACCAGTTCTTCACCGCGCTGGAACAGAAGAATTACGAACAGGCGTACTCCGTATGGATGAACGATGCCGACTGGAAGCAGCATACCGACCGTCACCCGAAATATCAGTATGGGCAGTTCTACCTGGACTGGGGACCGGGCGGCGAGTGGGGACTGGTTAAGTCGCATCACATCGAAGGCTCTGCCTCGCCCAAGGGCGCATCCAGCGGCGTAGTGGTTGTGGTGACGGTGAACGACCGCACAGAGAAGGCCAGGATATGGGTGGAGAAATCCGACAAGACGTTGAGCTTCTCGCCGTTCTGAGATAGTTGCTTCTTTCGCTACTTGACTTGACGCGAATGGCCGATACAATCTCATCTGCACGTTACAAAATCGAATCAACAGTGGACCGCACCTTAACGAAGTGCATCAAACAAGTTGAAAGAGGTGTCGCATATGCCCACCGAGCTAGAAAAGCTGCTGGAACTCGCGAAGAGCGTACAACTTTCCCCTTCCGCACAAGAAGAACAACGGCGCAGCTTTGCATACGGCAACACACGATTCGAAAATGACCGGATCACCCGTGAAACCATTGATCGCGCCGCGAATAGCCTGGCGATTAAGTGACAGACAGGTCTACCACCCGCAGGAACAGTGATCCTGAACCGGCACCAATAATTCAGGACGAGCAACAACGTGCATTCGTGGAAGCCCAGAATGGGCTTTTGCAGTTTGATGAGGTGCTGCGGTTAATAGATGATGCTGTCCGGACCGCTAGCACGCTGCGGCCTTCCACTATTATGTCCCTGAATCGCATCGCGATTCAGGGACTTTATGCGTCTGCCGGAAATTTCAGAACTGTCCGTGTGTTCATCCAAGGTTCTAAACACGACCCTCCTCAGTGGGAAGATGTTCCCCGCCATGTCGAAGAAATGTGCGAATATGTGAATTCAAATTGGGCCACAAGTACTGCCCTTCATCTTTCCGCTTTTGTGATGTGGCGCCTAAATTGGATTCATCCCTTTGAAGAAGGAAATGGCCGAACTGCAAGAGCGGTCTCTTATTTCGTTCTTTGTGCACGACTTGGCTACCGGTTACCTGGTTCGCTAACCATCGCGGAACAGATCGTTGCGAATCGTGAGCCATATTACGCCGCACTAGACGAGGCGGATGCGCGCTACGCTCAGGGCCTTGCTGACGTTACCGCTATGGAACAGGTGCTCTCCCAGATGCTTGCACGTCAATTGGTGAAGCTTCACGAGCAAGCTTCAACGGGTATGCAGCAACAGCAGGGCAACTTACACTAAACACTCGCTGGGTGTTGCTTCAATGTGATGCGAGCTTTACTCCGGTTTGTCTTTGCCGCCTTCGAAATGATTTTTTACTTTCTGCAGACTTGCTTCGTCCTCGACGTTCACGCAATTTTTTGAGCGATCGATTTGGCGGAGTAATCCGGTGAGCACCTTGCCGGGACCGACCTCGACGAATTGCGAAACGCCTGTGGCGATCATTTCACGCATGGAGCGGTCCCACTGCACGGCACCGGTCACCTGGCGGATGAGCGCATCGCGCGCGGCCTCGGCGGTGGTGACCTGCTTGGCGTCCACGTTGCACATCACGGGCACTTTCGGGTCGTGGAAGGCGAGCGCCTGGAGGTCGGCGGCAAGACGGTCTTGCGCAGGCTGCATGAGAGCGCAATGGAAGGGGGCGCTCACGGGAAGCATGACGGCGCGCTTGGCGCCTTTCTGTTTGCAGGCTTCCGCCGCTTTCTCCACGGCGTCTTTGCTGCCGGAGATGACGACCTGGTCGGGTGAGTTGATGTTGGCGGCTTCGCAGACCTGGCCGTCCTGCGCTGCGTCCTTGCAGATGGCTTCGATCTGTTCCAGCGGCAAGGCGAGGATGGCAGCCATGGCGCCGACGCCGACGGGAACCGCTTCCTGCATGTATTTACCGCGATTGCGGACGGTACGCACGGCGTCGGGGAAGCTGAAGGTTCCGGCGGCAACGTGGGCCGAGTACTCGCCGAGACTGTGTCCGGCAACAGAGCTTGGGTTGAGTCCGATGGATTCCAGTACGCGCCACGCGGCGACGCTGACGGTGAGAATGGCTGGCTGCGTCACTTCGGTCATTCGCAGTTTTTCTTCCGGCCCTTCCCAACAGAGCTGCGAGAGTTTGTAGCCGAGCGCCTCGTCGGCTTCGTCGAAGGTCTTCTGCGCGACGGGGTACATGGAGGCCAACTCTTTGCCCATGCCGACCGATTGCGAGCCCTGTCCGGGGAAGAGGAATGCGAGTTCAGGAACTTGAGTCATCACTTGCCTTAAATGGGGAATCACAACCCTCCATCATATCTAATTGGCGTTTCTTAATCTGTGATTCGGCAGCTATTGCATTCGGCCGGCTCAGCGGGAGGCAAGCGGCATCGCACACAGTCGGCTCTCCCGTTTGCTTCCCACACTCTGCGCTGTTAGCCTTGCTTCGTGGAGCATAATTGTCATCGCTGTGGTGGAGTGATGGAAGATGGCATGCCGTTCTGCGCGCAGTGCGGCGCTCCGCAGATTCGCGTGACCATAGAGCGTCCAGAAGATGAGCCGCCACTGGGCGATTTGGCGTCGCGGCAGAAGCGCGCAGAGGCCGCTACCGACCCGCTGCTGCCGGGAACTCCGGGCGACCTACAGCCTCCGGCCGTACCCGTTTTTCCGCAGCATTCGTCGAATACGCCACCGTTCTCCGCGATAGGGTTGCCGGCGGCGGAAGCGTCGACGAAATTGGTCCGTCCGGCCGCGTTACGTACGGCGATACTGGTCGGCGTGATCGCGGGCATGCTTACGCTGCTGCCCAACGTTCCGATCCTAGTGCTCATCATGATTGCCGCTGGAGCGGTCAGCGTTCCTGTTTATCGCGCGCGCATCGGGCGCAACGTCGCCGGAGCGGAAGGCTTCCGGCTGGGCTCGCTGACGGGGCTTTTCTGTTCGCTGTTGAAAACCGTGGTCAGCGTGGCGGCCATCCTTATCCCTGAAGGGCGAGCGGAGATGATGAAACAGCTTGACGCACAAGTTGCGACCGCGATGGCGCGCAACGCCGACCCGGCTTCGCAGGAGATGGTGAGGAAGATGGCCGAGTGGTTCCGCACACCCGACGGGTTTGCCACCATGTTCATGATAGGGCTTGTGGTCGTCCTCCTCTTTTCCATGCTTCTCTCCGGTCTGGGAGGCCTGCTGGGAGCATCGTTCTTTGGACGTCAGGGCTCCGGAACCAAGTCTCCCCGTCGCTGAAACAGCTCTGCGCAAAATCAGGATTTTCGTTTACTTCCGCCTAGCAGTTGCCCGCGAGTGAACCCGTCAGCTATCATTCGAGCACATGAACGCGCCCGAATCCCGTCCCCCTATACTTCGCGAAAAGTCGCAATTGATGTCCGCTTCCGAGATCGAACGCACGCTTGTGCGCCTGGCGCATGAGATCGTCGAGAAGAACAACGGCATCGCCAACCTCGGACTGGTCGGCATCAAGCGTCGCGGCATTCCTATCGCGCAGCGCCTGGCGAAGATCATCGAGCGCATAGAGCATGCGCCGGTTCCGGTCGGCACGCTCGACATCACGCTCTATCGCGACGACCTTTCCACCGTCGGATCGAAACCCATCGTGCAGCCTTCCACCATGGAGTTCGACATCGTAGATAAAGACATCGTGATCTGCGACGACGTGCTCTATACGGGACGCACGGTGCGAGCCGCGCTCGACGCCCTGTTCGACCACGGACGTCCGCGCCGCGTGCAACTGCTGGTGCTGATCGATCGCGGACACCGTGAACTGCCCGTGGAAGCGACTTTTGTCGGACGCCGCGTGCAGACCTCCGATGTCGAGATCATCGAAGTAAAACTTCAGGAAACCGACCAGATGGAGAAGGTGCTACTGGTCGAGCGGGAAGAAGCAAAATGAAGCCCATAGCGCGTGGCTCGCTTCTTGGGATCGAGAACATGGATCCCGACCGCATCCTCGCACTTTTGCGTTCCGCGAAGCGCATGAACCCCGCCCGCAAGAGCCGACTGCTCCGGGGGAAGAGGGTGATTCTTCTTTTTTACGAAGCGTCCACGCGCACACGCGTCTCGTTCGAATTCGCGGCCAAGGCGCTGGGCACCACCACGACCGTGGTGAGCGCCGCTGCATCCAGCATCGAAAAAGGCGAGTCGCTCATCGACACCGGACTGACCTTGCGCGCACTCGGAGCCGACGTCATCGTGATTCGGCATCCTTCCAGTGGTGCGCCCGATGTGCTCGCGCGAACGCTCGATTGCCCCATTATCAATGCCGGCGATGGCATGCACGAGCATCCTTCGCAGGCGTTGCTCGATGCCTTCACGATCCTTGAGCATAAGAAGACGCTGAAGAATCTGCGCATCAGCATCGTCGGCGATGTCTTTCATTCTCGCGTCGCCCGCTCGAATATCCATCTGCTGACGAAGTTTGGGGCAAAGGTAACGCTCTGCGGACCGCCGGAACTCGCGCCGCCGATCGCAAAGGAAGTCTGGCCCAGCGTGCAGGTGACGGACAATTTGAAGTACGCGCTGAGCGACGCGGAAGTGGTATTGCTTCTTCGCATACAGAAGGAACGGCTTAAGGGTCTGGATCTCGATCCGCGCGATTACCAGCAGCGCTACCAGTTGAATCGCCAGACGGTGAAGATGGCACCGTCGAACGCCATCATCATGCATCCCGGCCCCATCATTCGCGGGATGGAGATAACCGACGAAGTTGCCGACGGCATACAGTCGGTGATCATCTCGCAGATATCGAACGGAGTTCGCGTACGCATGGCCATCCTCGCCGAAACACTGGGGCGTCGCTGATGACGTCGCCGAAGAAATCGACAGGCGCAGCGTTGGATGCGCCCGAGTCTCTCCTTATCCTGGGAGGGGGACTGGTTGATCCCGCGCAGGGAATCGACGCACCTAAAGACCTGCTAATACGCAACGGACGCATCGTGGAAATTGCCGACGCCTCGACGTTGCACGTCACGGCCGACGCAACGATCAGCGCGCGTGGACTCATCATCGCGCCAGGATTGATAGACCTTCACGTTCACTTGCGCGAGCCTGGGCAGTCGCATAAGGAATCGATTGCCAGTGGAACTGCGGCGGCAGCATCGGGAGGATACACTTCCGTCTGCGCCATGCCGAATACGGTTCCGGTGAATGACACGCCGGAGATCACTCGCTGGATGCGCGACGCAGAGCGCGGGGCGGTGGTCAACGTCTTCCCAATCGCTGCGGCCACGGTGGCGAGCCAGGGAGAAAAGCTGAGCGACTATAAGGCGCTGCAACTTGCAGGGGCGGTCGCGGTCACCGATGATGGCAAGCCGATCCTGGAAGACGGCATCATGGAAAAGGCGCTGGTTGCAGCGCATAAGCTGGGCATGGTCGTCATACAGCACGCGGAAGATACGCGACTGACCGAAGGGCGTCCGATGACGGAAGGCGCTACGTCGTTCCGGCTGGGCTTGCGCGGACAACCGTCCGAGGCCGAGGTGCGCATCGTTAAACGCGACATCGCATTGGCCGAGAAGACAGGAGCGCGTCTCCACGTCGCTCATATCTCGACGGCCGCTGCGCTGGCTGCCGTGCGCGAAGCGAAAGCCCGCGGCGTGCATGTGACCTGCGAACTTGCGCCGCACCACTTTCTCTTCACTGACGAAAACGTTGCTGGGTACGACACCAGTTACAAGATGAATCCGCCACTGCGTTCGCGGGCGGACCGCGAGGCCATGATGGCAGGCCTGCTGGACGGCACCATCGACGCCATCGCGACCGACCACGCGCCGCACGCTTTCTACGAAAAGGAAGTGGAGTTCGAGCGCGCTGCCTTTGGAATCACAGGGCTGGAAGTCGCGCTCGGCATCGCCATCGCCAAATTGCATCGAGACCATGGGATGCCGCTGACGAGAGTCATCGAGTTGTTGTCGGCGAATCCGGCGAGGATCATTTCGCAAAATCTGCGCGGAACGCTTCGCATAGGCGCACACGCGGACATCACCCTCTTCGATCCGAAGAAACGCTGGGTGTACGACGTGAGCAAAACGCGCTCGTACTCGAAGAACTGTCCGTACGACGGGATGATGTTGTATGGCAAAGTGACGCACACGATCGTGGGCGGACGCGTTGTGTTCAAGGGTTGATTGGTGCAGACTGCGCAGGGGCTAAAGCCCCTTCCCTTGTCGAGTGTTACGGCACGACTGAAGTCGCGCCCTGATACAGAACTCGATGGTTCGAGAGCTATCAGTTCCAAACTTGCTATCAGTTCCCCAACTTGCAACCGACGTTTGGCAATGGGCGATTGATTCTCCTTTCGCCTTTGCTTCGCCTCATTTAGAGTAAGTCTTCGGCCCATGGATTCCGCAGTTCACACCCTTCAGTCCGTCTTTGGTCTTCAGTCCTTCCGTCCCGCACAGCGTGAGGTCATCGCCGACATTCTTGCCGGCCATGACACGGTTTGCGTGATGCCGACGGGTGCTGGAAAATCGCTTTGCTTCCAGCTTCCGGCGGTGGTGCGCGGGGGACTGACGCTCATCGTCTCGCCGCTTATTTCGCTGATGGCCGACCAGCAGCGCCACATGGAAGCCATCAAGGTTCCCGTCGTGCTGCTGAACAGTTCGCAGACGAATGACGAATACGCGCAGGTGATGCGCAAGTTGCGCGCAGGTTTTAATGGATTGCTCTATGTTGCACCGGAGCGGTTCGCCTCGGGATCGTTCCAGTCGCTGATCGCGCAGATGAAGCCGGGCATGTTCGTGGTGGATGAAGCGCATTGCATCAGCAGTTGGGGACACGATTTCCGGCCTGATTACCGGCGACTGGCGGAGGTCCGCAAGCGGCTTGGTTCTCCGCTGACGGTGGCATTGACGGCGACGGCGACGCCGACCGTGCGCGACGATATCGCGAAGCTGCTGGAACTACGTGCGCCGCGGATACATGTGACGGGATTCGACCGGACGAATCTGCGCTACGCCTGCCAGCGCTTTGCCGAGGCGAAAGAAAAAGATTCGGAACTGATGCGCTATCTGCGGACGCATGAGGGCAGCGGCATCGTCTATTGCTCCACGCGACGCGACGTGGATGCGCTCACGGCACTGCTCGAGCAGCGGCTGAACGGGCGCCCTGTTTACGCTTACCACGCGGGCATGGACCCGAAAGCACGCAATTCCAGTCAGTATCGCTTCATGGAGAAGGCGAATGCCATCGCGGTGGCGACGAATGCCTTCGGCATGGGCATCAACAAACCGGACATACGCTTCGTGTTGCACTACAACACTCCGGGCAGCATCGAGGCCTATTACCAGGAGGCCGGACGCGCTGGACGCGACGGCGCGCCTTCGGATTGCACGCTCTTCTATTGTGCTGCCGACCGGCGTACGCAGGATTTCTTCATCCAGAAACTGGGCGAAAACAACACGGCGCTCGATGCGCGGGCGATTGAAAAACTGCAGGAACACGCGCAGGTAAAGCTCGCGGCGATGATGCGCTATGCACAACGGCCTGCCTGCCGTCGCAAGATCATCCTGGAATATTTCGGCGATTCGTCCGACATCGCGAATTGCAATTGCGATAACTGCGCGCCGCATGTTGCCGCACCGCGTTCGCGAGCGGAGCGCGAGGCCGAGGCATCCGTGCCGAAGACGGTTACGCGATCACTGGTGCGTCCGGTAACGAGTCAGCCGATTTCGACGCGCGAACCCGCCTTCGTGATGCATGCGCTCACGGCGGTCTTTCAGGTCGAGTCGGTCGGGAACTTCGGCATCACCACGATTGCGGACATGCTTGCCGGGAGTCGCGCGAAGAAGATGCAGTCCAGCGGACTCGACTTGCTGCCCGCCTACGGTGCGCTGGCCGCCTTCCGCACGGAAGATGTTGCGGAGGGAATTCGCGAACTCATCGACCAGGGATTGATCAACAAGAAAACCGTGGAAGGCTATTTCAATCGTCCCGTGATCAGCCTGTCGGCGAAGGGTATTGCCGCGCTCGGCAATCTGAAGTCGGGAGCGATCCTCAAGAAGGCGATAGAGCAGGTTCGTCCACATACGCCGGTGGTGAACAAGCCCGCGCTTACGTACGTTCCGGTTGAGGAAGAGGCGAGGCCGGCGACCATGGCGGATCCAGATGCTTCGTACGAACGCCTACGGCTGTGGCGACGCAGGGTTGCGACCGACAAGAAGCAGCCAGCGTTCTGCGTAATGAGCGACGCCGTGCTGCAGGAGATTGCCAGGATAGGTCCGCGTGATTTGATGGACCTAGCTCATATCAAGGGCATCGGCTCGCAAAAACTGGAAACCTATGGCAATGAGATTCTGCGCGTCCTTACAAAGAAATAAATCGACCCTCAGCGGCTAAAGCCGCGTGATTGGCGGCGCTTATGGCACGGCTGAAGCCGTTCCCTGTCAAATCAATATCTGACTCCGGATGCGTGCGAGTTCAAGAGCGTAGAAAAGGGCGTAGCCGAAGCCACGCCCCTCTCGCTACTTGTTACTCTCTACTGCAATATTCCCATTCTCGTTCCCACGCGCTTCAGTGTTTCCAGTGCCTGGTCGAGTTCTGCGCGGGTGTGGGTGGCGGTGACGATGGTGCGTATGCGGGCTTTGCCTTCGGGGACGGTGGGGAACGCGATGCCGGTGCCGAGCACGCCTTCGTTGAAGAGTTCGCGTGAGAACTCCATCGTCAACTTGCCGTCGCCGAGGATGATGGGAGTGATAGGCGTCTCGCTGGCGGGCGTGTTCTTGCCGCCGATGTTGAAGCCGAGATTGCCCAGCTCTTTCTTCCAATAATTCGTGTTCACCCAAAGCTGTTCCATCCACTGCGGTTCGTTTTCCAGGACATCGAAGGCGGCGATGCAGGTCGCGGCGACCGACGGCGGATGCGAAGTGGAGAACAGGAAAGGACGAGCGCGGTGATAGAGAAAATCAATGAGGTCTTTCGAGCCGCAGACGTATCCGCCGAGCGCGCCGATGGCTTTGGAGAGCGTGCCAACCTGTATATCCACGCGTCCGTGCTGGTCGAAGTGGTCGATGGTGCCGCGGCCCTGGCGTCCGAGGACGCCGGAGGAGTGCGCGTCGTCCACCATCATGATGGCGCCGTATTTTTCTGCGACATCGCAGAGGCCGGGGAGCGGACCGATGTCGCCGTCCATGGAAAAGACGCCGTCGGTGATCATCAACTTGTGTCCCGGGAGATCTTTCACGCTGGCCAACTGCTCTTCCGCGTGGGCCACGTCCTTGTGGCGATAGACCAAAATCTTGGCTCGCGACAGACGCGCGCCGTCGATGATGGAGGCGTGGTTGAGTTCGTCGGAGATGATGTAGTCGTCCTTACCGAGAATGCCCGAGACGGTTCCGGCATTGGCGGTGAAGCCGGACTGGAAGACGACGCAAGCCTCGACGTTCTTGAAGCGGGCGATCTTTTCTTCCAGCTCCATGTGAATCTTCATGGTGCCAGCAATGGTGCGCACTGCGCCCGAACCGACGCCGTATTTCTTTGTTGCCGCCAGCGCGGCCTCGCGCAACTTCGGATGCGTGGTCAGGCCAAGGTAGTTGTTGGACGCGAGATTGATCACCTTCTTGCCGTCGAAGGTGCAGACGGCCGCTTGCTCGTCTTCCAACACGCGCAGCTTGAAATGCGTACCCTTCTGCTTGAGTTCATCGAGTTGCTGCGTGAGATAGGAGAGTTGAGGACGAGTGCCGGTAGGAGTAGTAGCCATGTTGGTTGAACCTCGTGAACCGCCAGTTTCGGAACCTTCAAGTCTAACCCAAAGCGACCTCCGCGAAGAGATAGAGAAGACCTTGAGGGCGAAAGCGACCACGGATTACGCGGATCAAAGACGGATAAAGCGAGTGCAAAAAGAAAAGCCCGAATCCGAGTGGAGCCGGGCTGGTCAACGAGGGTGAATCTTACTAATCCGTGTGATCCGTCAAATCCGTGGGCCGCTTTTGAACTACGCTTTGGTGAATCTGCTTTTCTTTTTCTCGGCGTGGCGTTCGAGGCCGAGCTGGATGAGGCGGTCGATGAGCTCGGGATAGGGGATTCCGGTGGCGCCCCAGAGCTTGGGATACATGCTGATGGAGGTGAAGCCGGGCATGGTGTTCACTTCATTGATGTAGAGCTTTTCTGTTTGCGGATCCATGAGGAAATCGACGCGCGCCAGGCCGGAACAGTCGCAGGCCTGGAAGCCGGCGATGGCCATCTGCTGAATCTGTTTCTGTAAAGACTTCGACAGCTTTGCCGGAAGAATGAGAGCGGAGCCGGCGTCGATGTACTTGGCTTCGTAGTCGTAGAACTCTTTTGCCGGGACGATCTCGCCGATGACGCTGGCCTTGGGATCGTCGTTGCCGAGGACGGCGCACTCCACTTCGCGCGGCTTGCGCTTGCTGCCGCCAACGCCTTGCTCGATGACTATCTTGCGGTCGTAGATGGCGGCTTCGTCCATTGCCGCCGGGAGTTCGCTGGCATCGTGCGCCTTGCTGATGCCGACGGACGAGCCGAGGTTCGCAGGCTTCACGAAGACCGGATACTTAAGCGCGGCCTCGATGAGCTTCTTGACTTTCTTCGGCTCGCGCTCCCATTGCGCACGCAGGATGGTGACGTGTTTGACCAGTGGAAGTCCGGCGTCGCGGAAGAGACGCTTCATCACGTCCTTATCCATGCCAGCGGAGGAGCCAAGAACTCCGGAGCCAACATAGGCGATGTCGGCGAGTTCGAGCAAACCCTGTATGGTTCCGTCTTCGCCGAAGGTGCCGTGGAGCACGGGGAAGATGATGTCAACGTCGATGGCGCTAGCTGCCGCTTGCGCTTCCGGTGTCTGGAACGGAACCAGAGAAGCAGAACCGGGGACGGGTGGCACGACGACGGATTCACCATGGGCGAGAAGCGCTGCCCCGGGCGTTGCCTGCGGGTCGCCGGCACGCAACTTGGAATCCAGCTCGGTATGCTCTCCGCGTAATAGGCGCTCGGCATGGGTGTCGGTGAGCCAGCGGCCTTCTTTGGTGATGCCGATGGGCACGACGTCATATTTCTTTTTATCGATGGCGTTGAGCACGGAGGCCGCCGAGAGCAGCGAGACTTCATGCTCGCCGCTGCGTCCGCCAAAAAGAATTCCCACTCGGAGTTTGTTGGTCACGGAATAAGGATAAAGGGAAATCGGGTAATCGCGAAATGCGAATCACGAAAAGACGATTTCAAATCGGGTAATTTCGAATCGGGTAATTTGAGACCAAGTACGCGCGTGGTTCCGATTACCCGATTCGCATTTCGCAATCGCCGCTAGATGATTTTCTTGCCTAGCGCGGACATTGCCATCTCGACTGCCAACTCGGCGGTGCGGTTGTGTTCGTCGATGACGGGATTCACTTCTACGATTTCCATGCTGGTCATGCGTCCGTGGTCGGCGATGATTTCCATGGCGAGGTGGGCTTCGCGATAGGTTGAGCCGCCGGGGACGGGCGTACCCACTCCGGGCGCGTCTTCTGGATCGATCCAGTCCATGTCGAGCGAGACGTGGTAGCCGACGGTTCCGCGTCCGGCCATGCGGAGCGCCTCTTCCATGACGGTACGCATGCCGCGCTCATCGATGTCGCGCATGGTGAAGACTTCGATTCCTGCGCGGCGGATGTTTTCTTTTTCGGCGAGATCCACATCGCGGATTCCGACGAGCACGCAATTTTCCGGGCGGATCTTGGGCGACCAGTCATAGATGTTCGCCAACTCTGCCGGGCCAAGTCCCATGATCGCGCCGAGGGGCATGCCATGGACGTTGCCGCTGGGCGAAGTTTCCGGAGTATTGATGTCGCTGTGGGCGTCGATCCAGAGGAGGCCGATGTTCTGATTCTTGCGGCGATAGAATTCGGCAACTCCGCTTACGGTGCCGACGGCCATGGAATGGTCTCCGCCGATGGCGAAGGGGAACTTGCCGGCTTCGAGCGTCTGCAAAACCAGTTCCGCAGTCTTGGTGCAGGTGGCGGTGATCTCTGCCAAATAGCGCGCGTGCGGGTGGCCGGGATTTTTCTGCTCGGCCAGCATCACGGCTATGTTGCCCGCGTCCTCCACGGTATGTCCGAGCGCTTCGAGTTTGCTCTCAAGTCCGGCGACGCGAACGGCCGAGGGGCCCATATCGACGCCGCGACGCTGTTGTCCGAGATCGAGCGGCACGCCGATGACCCGGATAGTTTTAGGAGTGATGCTGGCGATAGATGCGGGAATGCTGACCATAAATTCTCAGTTCTTGTTTCCAGTTCGCAGGTGCTGCACCGGTTTCAGCGCGCAGTGCTGCAGAGTAGTAGATGCGAATTTCTCGCTTGGCGTTAGGGGAACTGATGGGCGCGCCCCACGCGCGCCCAGGGTTCGGTTAGGGATAGATCTTGTGCAACATGCGGGGAAAGGGAATGGTCTCGCGGACATGTTCCAGACCGCAGATCCAGGCCACGGCTCGCTCGATACCCATTCCGAATCCAGCGTGCGGCACGCCGCCAAACTTGCGCAGATCCAGGTACCACTTGAATGCGTCTTCCGGCAGATCGTGCTCGTGTATTCGCTGCAACAGTTTTTCGTAGCTGCCCATACGCTGCGAGCCGCCGATGATCTCGCCGTATCCCTCGGGCGCCAGCACATCCACGCAGAGCGCGACGTCGGGACGCTGCGGATCGGGCTCCATGTAAAAGGCCTTCACCACCGTGGGATAACGATGGATCATGACTGGGCGGTCGAACTTGGAGGAGATGTAGGTCTCGTCGGGAGAGCCGAAATCGCCGCCCCACTCGAAGCGGTTTTCAATGTCGCCCTTGGCGTGTCCCTCTTGCAGCATCTTCACGGCATCGTCGTAGGAAATGCGCGGGAAGGGCGTATCGATTTTTTCCAGTTTCTCGACATCGCGTCCGACGATAACGAGATCGGCGCGACGCTTTGCCAGAACGCGCTTCACGATGAAGGTGATGAACTGCTCGGCCAAGGCCATGATGTCGTCCAATTCAGCGTAGGCGACTTCCGGTTCCACCATCCAGAACTCGGTGAGGTGGCGGCGGGTCTTCGATTTTTCTGCGCGGAAGGTCGGCCCAAAGCTATAGACCTTGCCCAGCGCCATGGCCGTGGCTTCGATGTAAAGCTGGCCCGACTGCGTGAGGTAAGCCTCTTCGTCGAAGTACTGCACAGGGAAGAGGGTGCTGGTACCTTCGCAGGCTGCCGGAGTCAGGATGGGCGGATCGGTCAGGGTGAATCCGCGCTCGTCGAAGAAGTCGCGAGCGGCCTTCACGATCTCCGCGCGTATGCGCAGGATGGAGGCCTGGCGGGTGGAACGCACCCAGAGATGGCGATGCTCCATGAGGAAATCGACGCCGTGTTCCTTTAGCGATATGGGATACGGTTCGTCGTCGGGCACACGCTGGACTACCTGCACGTTGATGACATCGAGTTCGTAGCCGCCGGGAGCGCGCTGGTCGGCGCGAACCTTTCCGGAGACGATGACGCTGGATTCCTGCGTGAGGTTCTTCAGGGCCTCGAAGACGTCAGGCGTAACGGCGTTCTTGGGCACCACGCCCTGAATCATTCCGCTGCCATCGCGAAAGATGGGGAACAGGAGTTTGCCGCTGGCGCGCGAGTTGTAGAGCCAGCCGCGGATGGTGACTTCCTGGCCTTCGTGCTTGCCGATTTCCGAGATAGTGCTGACAGGTGCTGCTTCCATAATTGCTTATCCAGATGACGTCGGTCTGCCCGCGGATTCAGCGGGCGGGTAAAGCGTAATCCCTGATTGTAGCGGAGAGGAGCGGTATCGGGCGAGGGAGCCTATTCGGAGGGGGAGTATGATGGCCGCGAAAAAGGAGCCAGGAATGCAAATCGGCGAAGTGCCATTCGGAGTTATCGATTGGGATGCGTTGCCCGCGACCGAACACACGGGGCTTAGCGGGGTGGCGACGGGGCTGTATCCCACTTTTCGCACGCGGACATTGCCCAATTCTACCAGGACGGCCGAACCTTCCAGATGACCTACAAGGCCGACCACTGGTGCCTTCGGGGAACACGGCGCGACATTGTTCATCGTTGATTGATTCAGGGCTGGATAGGCGCGCGGGATTACATCAGTTGAGGAACGTTGATAGGCGGCAGCACTTCGCAGATAGCGCGGATGGCGAGCTGCTGTGGGGCCGTCAGGTCCACAAATTCAAAGCCATACTGAGTTCCTGAGCGGCGGCGAACTGTTGCGCGAAGCGCGAGCATTTCATCCGCGTTGGGCAGGCGGAAATCCAGCGTGACCATCTCGCCGGGCTGAAGATCCTGTTCAAGCACGGCAGCCATTCCGGTTTCGTTCAAGTCCGTGGAGCGTCCAGCGATGCTCAACGGGAGCCCATCCCTGAATACTTTCACCTCGATGGCCAAGCGTATTGCGAAACGCGAACTGGCGCGCGCCAAGGGCCATTTGAGTCGTGTCGCGGGACCGATCATCTCCTCGATGGTCGCTAACAGTTTCTGGCGTGGTTCGCCTTTGTGGACAAAGGCGTCCGTCAACGCGAGTACGGGTTCCGGGATGGTGCTGGAGTAAATCGAGAGCAGGATGATCTTCGTTCCAGGAAGGTTCAGCTTGATGGCCTCGACGAGTTCGCCGCAATCAAGATCGTAGAGCGGATAGTCGAGGATGACGGCGTCAAACGGGTAGTTTCGCAGTAGATCGACGGCTCCGCGTCCGCTATTTGCGCACTCGATCTCGTAGCCAGCGGCTTCCATGATTCCTCGGCGAAGTTCGACTTCGAACTCTTGGTCGTCAACGTACGGCAGCCGTTTCTTCTGGCTCGTGCCGACCTCGATGCATTTCAAGCCAATCTCACCTTCCCGGTCGGTGCCAGTTTCGCCGACCCATAAAACCTCGAAGCGGGCCTTGCGGTTAGCTAGTTGAACGGAGAGGATGGAGCCGGGCTCAAGCTCGAAGGTGATGCCGGAGATGCGGGCACCTCCGCTAGAAATGTCGAGAGTCCTGGCTTGCTGAGTGAACGCACGCCCACGACAATCCAGCCCGGAAACCAAGGCTGAGATCTGCAGGGAAATGCGTTGCTCTCGACGGTAGCCCATCGGCAAGATGATACGAAATCACTTGGGCTACGCCAGTTACCGCCGTAACCGGTGACGTTCAAGCGCCGGCGGCACGGAAAGCTGACACTGCGCCTCGAGGGTCTACGGCCACTCGCGGCCGGATTTTTGCGGCTCAGGACGTGGATTCTGCGAGGCAGCAGAATACATGCCGGTTGTCGCCGGTGCGCTGGCTAACGACACTGCTGGAGCGCTAAAAGGCTGGTTGGGTTTTCCGTTGGCAGGCTGCTCCGGTTCTTCTGCGAGCATTGCCAAAACGGTGCGAATGGCCTCGATGTCTTGCTCAAGACGCTTCACCGAGAGTTCTTTCTGTCTGAGAAGGTCGTGAAGGTTATTCATGTATTTTCCAGTGTTGGTGCAATATATCAACTACTTAGCGAAATTCAACATACATTTTTGCGGGACTCAAATTCCTGCGCTATCCAGTTTCCTAAATGCGTCCTGCATCTTTCCGGGCACGAGCTTGCCGAATTCGGGATCGCCTTCCGGGTGGCCTGCGGTTTCCAGCAGCAGGGGTGGAGCTTGCGGGGCGGTTCGCAATAGACGCATCGCCAGATCCCAATCGATGTTGCCCTCTCCCGGCCAGAGGTGCGAGTCGCGGTCCTTCAGATTGTCATGGATATGCGTGGTGCGGATGTGGTCTTTCAGGCGGTCGAAGCTTGGCTCCACGCCATCCATCAGGTGCGCGTGTCCTACGTCGAAGCAGACGTGTATGTCTTCGAAGTGTCCGACGTGAATGAATTCCAGGAGGCGTTCGGGAGTCGAAAGTTCGTTGGGAATGTTCTCTATGCAGATGCGCACGCCGAGCGGTTTGGCGAAGGCGTTCAGATGTTCGAGCGAGGTCAGGACGGCATCGAACTTGTGGTCGCTGAAATCTTCGCCGCCGTTGCCGATGTGCTGCACCAGGTAGCGGAAGGGAATCTTCTCGGCCACTTCGATGGAGCGTTTGATCTCATCCATGGCCTCGATAAGGCCCTTGCGGTCGATGCAGGCGATGTTGATGGCGGGCGTTCCGCTGCGTCCCCAATCGAGGTCGGGGAACATGGGCGAGTGAAGGGAGTGCAATTCGACGTTGTTGCCCTTGAACCAGGATGCGATCTCGCGCACATGTTGGGGGTTGGTGTAATCAAAGTGTCCGCGTGCGCAGAATATTTCGATGGCCTGCGCGCCACCCCGCGTGAGTTCGTCGAGCAAGCCGGGATGCAGGCGCTCGCGCACATGCACATAGGTTGACATTGCTTTCAGCATCAGTAGCCCATTGCCTTTCCGTTATTGCGTGCGTCGGTTGCGCCGAGGCGTTCCTGGGTTTTCAAATCGATAGCGATACACTCGGCGTCGCCCCAATAATTTTTCAGTACCAGTTTATGCCCGCGCTGCTGCAGCAGCGAAATCGTATCGGGGGATAGTCCCATGCGTTCGATGCTCGCGGAATCGGGAAGCCATTGATGGTGGAAGCGCGGCGCGTTCACCGCTTCCTGAATGTTCAAGCCGTAGTCCACCACACCCATGAGGACATTTGCAACCGTAGTGATGATAGTAGGCCCGCCGGGCGATCCCAGTACGAGAAACAGTTTGCCATCTTTGGTCACGATGGTCGGCGTCATTGCCGAGAGCGGACGCTTGTTGGGGCCGACGGCGTTGGCCGGGCCTTGGATCAGGCCATAACCGTTGGGGACGCCCTGTTTGGCGGCGAAGTCGTCCATCTCGTCGTTCAGCAGGAAGCCGAGTCCGGAGGCGGTGACGCGCGAGCCAAAGCTGTCGTTCAAGGTGTAAGTCACGGAGACGGCGGTTCCGGCTTCGTCCACCACGGAATAGTGGGTTGTGTGTTCCGGCTCGCGAATGGGTTGCGTGCGAAGCGTCGCGTGGGTATCGAGGTCGGCGAAGGATGGGCGATGCAGGTCCGTGCTGGGCGAGGCTTTTAGGGGATCGATGGACTCGCGCCATTGGGCTGCGTATCTTTTGTCGATGAGCTGGGCAACGGGGATAGGCGAGAAATCGGGATCGCCGAGAAATTCCGCGCGGTCCATGAAAGCCCTGCGAAAGGCTTCCAGCGTGAGGTGCATGGATTGGGCCGAGCGCGAACCCAATCGCGCAAGGTCGTAGGCTTCCAGCATGTTCAGCGTTTCAATCAGGGCGATGCCGCCCGAAGACGGCGGAGGCGCGCTGAGGATTTCGTATCCGCGATAGGTGCCGCGCACGGGTTGCCGCTCGACGACGTTATAGGCGGCGAGGTCCTGCTCCGTGACGAGGCCGCCCCCTTTTTGTATGGCTGCGGCGAGTTCGCGAGCAAGTGCGCCCTTGTAGAAGTCGTCCGGATTTTGTGCGATGCGCTCCAGGGTGCGCGCCAGTTCTGGCTGCTTCAGCAGCTCTCCCTGCTGATAGAAATTACCGTCGCGCTGAAACAGTCGTTTGGAATCGGGGTAGTCGCCGAGGTGCGAATCGTGCAAGTCGCGTGCGTCTTCGTAGCTGAGGACGAACCCATTGCGCGCCAGGTCGATGGCTGGCTGCATGACGCGGGCCAGCGAGAGCTTGCCCCACTTTTTCTGCGCGTGCACCAGTCCGGCGACGGAGCCGGGTACGCCGACCGCCTTGTATCCGTACAGGCTCAAGTCTTCGAGGACGTTGCCATCCTTGTCGAGATACATGTCCCGGGTAGCGCGGGCGGGAGCCTTTTCGCGGAAGTCGAGAAAGGTGGTCTTTCCGTCGGGGAAGCGCACCAGGAGGAATCCTCCGCCGCCAATGTTGCCCGCCTGAGGATGCACCACGGCCAGTGCGAATCCGGTTGCGACGGCGGCATCGATGGCGTTGCCGCCCTGACGCATTATGTCGACGCCGATGCGCGTAGCCGCCTCGTGTACGGTGGCCACCATCACCTTCTGTCCGTGTGCGGGACGCAGAGGCGCGGCGAACAGCGATGTACTCAAAAAGAGAAGGAGGTAGATAGAAAGCCGAAAATATTTGCGATTCATAACGGGGACCCGTCAGATGTGGAGATGAGGCTAGCGCGCACCGGCGAGAACGTCAAACTTTGCTTCTGCGGGCTTGCTTCGCAAGAAAGTACAGTGTTGAGAAAGGTGCTTGTTTCTGGGCAGGTTGCGTTGTTTCGTTGCTGGTGCATATACTTAAATGTTTGCGTCAGCCCCAGTAGGGGCCAGACTACAAGCGCTTTCGTGATAGAGCCGTTCCGAATCTTCGGGATGCATCGTGCGAGGGAGCTTGCGACCGCCCCATTACGCACTCCTGGGTGAGGAGTCGAACTGGCCAATTTCTGCGCCGGGGGCGCCGTGATGCTGCAGAATTTATTCGGAGATGGAATGACGAACGTTCTTCACACGGAAACAAATCCCTGGGAATCTCAGGCGGCGCGCTTCGATTTCGCTGCGCAAAAACTCAATCTTGACGAGGGTCTCTGGAAGATTCTCAGCACCTCTACCCGCGAGATCACCGTTCATATCCCGGTGATGATGGACAACGGCAAGCTTGATGTCATGACCGGATACCGCGTGCAACACTCCATCGCTCGTGGTCCGGCGAAGGGTGGCGTGCGCTACTCGCCCGACGTAAACCTGGACGAAGTTCGCGCGCTGGCGGCGTGGATGACATGGAAGTGCGCGGTGGTGAACATCCCCTTCGGTGGCGCCAAGGGCGGCATCATTTGCGACCCGAAGAAGATGTCGCAGGGTGAACTGGAGCGCATGACCCGTCGCTACACGTCGGAACTGATCGAATTCATAGGACCGGAAAAAGACGTGCCCGCGCCCGACATGAATACCAACGAACAGACCATGGCATGGATGATGGACACCTACTCCATGCACATGCGCCAGACGGTGACGGCGGTCGTGACCGGCAAACCGCTGAACATAGGCGGTTCGCGCGGACGTCGCGAGGCGACCGGGCGCGGCGTGATGATCGTGGCCAACGAAGCGCTGAAGAAGCTGGGACGCAAGCCTGAAGATACGCGCGTTGTGGTGCAGGGCTTTGGCAACGTGGGATCGAACGCCGCAATCCTCATGCATTCCCACGGCTACAAGATCGTCGGCATCGGCGAATGGGACGGCGGACTTCACAACGCCAATGGCATCGACATCGACGCGCTTTCTGAATATCGCCAGCGCAATGGCACCATCCACGGCTTTGAAGGCGCGGAGAGGGCGGAAACCAGCGACTTGCTGATCTCCGATTGCGACGTGCTCGTTCCGGCAGCAACGGAAAACGTGATCACCAGCAGGAACGCTGACCAGATCAAAGCGAAGATACTTGTGGAAGGCGCCAACGGGCCGACCACATCGCAAGCCGATGACATTCTCCAGGGCAACGGTGTCTTCGTCGTTCCCGACATTCTTGCGAATGCCGGCGGCGTCACCACCTCGTACTTCGAGTGGGTGCAGGATCGCCAGGGATATTTCTGGAAAGAAGACGTGGTCAACGAGCAGTTGGAACACATCATGGTTTCGTCGTTCGAAGATGTGATCCGCTATGCGGAGACGCACGGAGTCAACAACCGCATCGCCGCTTACATGCTGGCGATCGACCGCGTGGGCGGAGCCATTCGTCAGCGCGGAATCTACGCGTAGAACGTTTCATGGAAAATCAGAAGGGCGGCCTCGCGGTCGCCCTTTTTGATTGCTTGATTGAAGGTCACTGCGGCGTGAGCGGAAGGAAGATGCTGAAGACACGACTTAGGCGGCGACATCGAAATCCAAAGACTCCTGAATTGGTTCGGCGGTGCCCGGAGGCACGATTACCGTGGCTTCGAAGCGTACGCGGTCTCCGCAGACGCGGCAGGAGGGGAAGACTTCGCCGGCCCGCAGAATCGCCTGGTGAGGCATTCTGTGGGCGTAGTGATGGACCCAGTAGGTGGTGGTCTGTGGCACTTGCTCGCCGGGTTTATTGCTGTTCCCGCTTATCAGCATCTACTCTGCTTAGAATAGCTACTCACGCTTTTAGTTGTATGCCAAAATAAATCTCTCTATTACTGGTGTATGCCTTGTACATCGAGTCGGCTGATTTTGCGGCTTGGGTTACCCGTTCAAGGAAATAATTCAAAATGGATTTTCAATCTTGATATCTGTCACCGAGGAACATTGATTTCGACAGTACCGTGGAGCATAATCGTTCTCGCACAGTAATTTTCTAATTGGCCGCCTGTTGAATCTGCCTAACTACATCACGATGACGCGGATTTTCTGCGTTCCTATCCTCATCTGGGTGCTTTCCAGCAATTACTTCCATGGTCCGAACGGGGAGAAGGAGATGGTGGCTTGCGCCCTCTTCATCCTTGCTTCCATCACGGATGGAGTGGATGGCTACCTTGCGCGTAAGCGCGGGCAGGTGACGACGCTGGGTATGTTGCTGGACCCGCTTGCGGACAAATTGCTCATCGCCGGCGCCTTCATCACGCTGGTGCAGTTTGCGCCCGCGATAGTGCCGGCATGGATGGCGGTGGTCATCATTGGACGGGAGTTCCTGGTCAGCGGGCTGCGCGCAATCGCGGCTCAAGAGGGATTCACCATTCAGGCCAGCGAATTGGGCAAGTTCAAGATGGTGGTGCAGATCGTTGCGGTGGTGGCCGTCATTCTGGCTCACAAATGGCAGTTCTGGGATTTCCGTCTGTTTGATTTTCCCGTACTGATCATCGCTCACACGGCCATCTGGTTCATGGTCGCCTTGTCGCTGATCTCCGCTTTCGATTACTTCAACGGCTTCTGGTCGAAGATCGATAAGCAGGTTGTACGCAGCCGCAAGCGCAGGGTCTTTGTATTGAACCGTCGTCGCAAGAACCACGATGCACCTGCCACCTGAATCCAAAAGAACGTGTCCGCCACCACAGAACAGTCCGGCCATTCGTCTCCCGTTTACTCTGATTCGGAACGGCTCGAACTCCTCCGCATTGCACATCTGTCGATAGATACTGCCCTGGCTGGCGGCGAACTTGTGTTGCCGTCCGCAGGGGAAAAGCTTTCGCAACTGCGTGCAGCCTTTACGACCTTGCACCTGGATGGACGCCTGCGCGGCTGCGTCGGCTACGTCGAATCCATACTGCCTCTGTATCTCACTATCGCGGAAACGGCGCGCGCCGCCGCTTTCCACGACAACCGTTTTAATCCTGTCACCGCCGAAGAAGCGTCCCGCTTGAAGATGAAGATAGAGATCAGCGTGCTCTCTCCGCTCGCGCCGATACGTCCTGAAGATGTGGTGGTAGGAAAACACGGGTTAGTGGTCACTTTGCGAGGACGGCGCGGGCTGCTGCTGCCGCAGGTCCCCGGCGAGCAGAACTGGGACCGCGAGACCTTCATCGCCGCAACCTGCCGCAAAGCCGGACTTCCGCCCGATGCGGTTGCACAGGGCGCAACTCTGGAAGCTTTCACCGCCGAAGTCTTCGGCGAAGAGTGAGCCCGCGCAGCTTACGGATCACTTTTGAATCTGTGAGTGCTGAACGCGAGTAGCGTCCTTCGTTTTTTCATAATTCCCCATCAGGCCCCATTCAAGTTTTCATAACAAAAGTAAAAGCCGGGCTGGTTGGCCCGGCTTTCTTTTTTTCGCTTCTCAGGTTCTTCGACTTACGTCAGTTTTTACGTTTCTAAGGACCGAGACTGTTTCACCGGACAGCCTCAGCGAATTTCGTTTCTATTGAACCAGCGCGATTCGGTTGAGTTCCTTCTGGATCACATCCAGGGAACATCCCGAGCCTTCCACCCGGCCTGCGGCATCCAGCGCTGCTTCCGGCGAGACCCCATATCCGCGTCCCGTCAGAAAAACTTGCAGCAGTTCGGCCGCATCGCGCGAGTCCAATCCGCCCTCGACTAGTTCAGTCCGCAAGGCAGACAATTCAGGAATAGAGAATTTCTCTGCCATCACAGGTCACCTCCGACCCCACTGACTTACTACTTAATGCCACGTTGCCCATTAGAGTTCAGTAACGGTATCTTTGTTGCAGGCATTTTTCATGCCGAATCTTCTATTCACTTAGACGCTGCCCACGTAAAGAAAGTTACAGAGATTAACCCGTTTGAAGATGCGGAGTTGCGCAATATTATGTCCTTCGCAAGATGGTGCCCTGGAGCGGATCACCTCCGGCGGCTCGCAAAGGCAACAGAATGTCCGGGTAGTGTATGCGCGATTTAGGAAATGCAAAGCGCAGTTTTTACTTGCGTGCTGCTGCCGCTATTCGCTGGAAGCTTCCTGCTCCAGCAGGATGGGAATGCCATCCCGTACCGGATAAACGCGGCCACAGGTCGCGCATCTCAGAGCAGCCTCACCCTTCAAAGCCAATGCGGTCTTGCAGACCGGGCAGGCCAATACATCCAACAGGTCTTTAGGCAACATGAGGCTCAGTTTAAGATAGAAGAGGGCATTCTTGCCAACTTCGCAGTGATTGCCTGAGAGGGATTCATGTCAGCTCGCATTCTAGATGGGACAAAAATAGCCGCGGAGATCAAAGCCGAAGTGGCAGAAGAGGTGAAGAAACTTTTTGCTCTCGGTCTGCGTCCCGGACTTGCAGCCGTGCTGGTCGGACAGGACCCGGCCTCCGAGATTTACGTGCGCAGCAAAGTGAAGACCTGCGAAGCTCTGGGCATCTACAGCGAGAAGATAACGCCGCCCGACAACATTACGACCTCAGAGATGCTGGCTCTGGTTGCCGACCTGAACGCGCGCGACGATATCGATGGAATCCTGGTGCAGCTACCGCTTCCCAAGCAAGTGGACTCCAAGGCGGTGCTGATGGCCGTGGACCCGGCGAAAGACGTGGACGGATTCCATCCGGTCAACGTGGGATTCCTTTCGACCATGCGTCCCGGACTTGTGCCCTGCACACCCGCCGGATGCATAGAGATACTGAAGCGCAGCGGCATCGAGATAGCCGGACAGGAAGCGGTCGTGGTGGGACGCAGCGACATCGTCGGCAAGCCGGTCGCCATGCTGCTCACCAACCTGAATGCCACGGTCAGCATCTGCCACTCGAAGACGCGCGACCTGCCCGCGGTCTGCCGCCGCGCGGACATCCTGGTCGCCGCCATAGGCCGTGCGGGAATGGTGAATAGGGATTTCGTCCGCCCCGGTGCGACGGTTATCGATGTCGGCATCAACCGCGTGACCGATGCTGCCGAGTTCGGAAAGTTTTTTGCAGGAGACGCCAGGCGCGAACAGCAATTCAAAGAAAAAGGTTCTACCCTGGTTGGCGACGTCGATCCACACGTCATCGAAATTGCGGGCGCCATGACGCCCGTACCCGGCGGCGTTGGCCCGCTTACGATTGCCATGCTGATGTCGAATACGGTGAAGGCTGCGAAGATGCGCCGCGGACACAAGTTCGCGGTTGGCAAATAAGGAGCAGGATGCTGAAAGTCGGACTCACCGGAGGAATGGCAAGCGGCAAGACAACCGTGGCGCGCATGCTGGAGGCTCGCGGAGCACACGTGGTTCTTGCCGACGAGATCGCGCACAAACTCATGCAGCCGGGAACATCGGTTTACCATGCGGTCGTAAATGCTTTCGGGCGCGACATCCTCAATGAGGACGGAACCATCAGCCGTCCTAAACTCGCCGCTGCAGCCTTTCCGTACCGCATCAAGGAATTGAACGCGCTCGTGCATCCCGCAGTTGTCACCTACCAGGACCGCTGGATGGAGTCCATTGGACGGACCGAGCCCAAGGCAATCGTCGTTGTGGAAGCAGCGCTCATCTTCGAGGCGGGCGCGCATACGCATTTCGACCGCATGATCACCGTCACCAGCAACCTCGATAGCAAAATAGCCCGAGTCGCCGAGCGACAGAGGATTTCTAAGGAAGAGGCTCGCATCGAAGTCGGGCGCCGCATGGACGCCCAGCAATCCGACGAACAAAAGGCCGCCTCCTCCCACTTCGTGATCACAAACTCAGGCACGCTGCAAGAGCTTGATAGACAGGTGGATACGGTTTGGGCGGAGTTGAAAAAAGTTCGGGAGCAGATTTCGGAAGGTTCTTAGGTTTCAGGGGTTTCAAGATCAAATCGCGCTGAACGAAACTTTCGCCAGAAACGTACGTCTATAGGACAGGTACGCAACTTGCGTCATCCAACTTTTTACAGGTAATCCGCTATGAAACTTGCACGACCAGTTTTGTTAGGTTTTGTTCTCGCTACGGCTTTCTATGTCTGGACCTCGCACCACTTCGGCTCGACGGCGCCCACTTCCTGGGTAACTCGTCAACCGGTGGAGATCACCCAAGCGGCGGGGCCGCAGACATTCGACTCCGAAGAGCAGAACAATATCGATGTCTATAAACGCGTTTCGCCCGCAGTGGTGAACATCACTTCGACGGCCGTCGCCTTTGACTTCTTCTACGGCGCGGTGCCGCAAGAGGGACAGGGCTCCGGCTTCATCATCGACAAAGAGGGACACATCCTCACCAACTTCCACGTGGTTGAGAATGCGCGCCAGGTGGAAGTCACGCTCTCGAATCGCAAGAAGTATCCGGCGCAGGTCGTGGGACTGGATCGCTCGCACGATCTGGCGGTGATACAGATCAAGGCGCCCGGCCTGACCTCGGCGGTGATGGGCGATTCCAAGCAGCTCATGGTGGGACAAAAGGTGTACGCCATCGGGAATCCGTTCGGACTGAATGGCACCATGACCAAGGGCATGGTGAGCTCCATCCGCTCGGTGCGGACGCCGGAAGGCGCCTTTATCGACGAAGCCATTCAGACGGATGCAGCTATCAATCCCGGCAACTCGGGCGGACCGCTGCTGAACAATCGCGGCGAGGTCGTGGGCATCAACACCATGATCGCCTCCACTAGCGGCCAAAGCGCCGGCATCGGCTTCGCCATTCCAGTAAACGCCGCCAAGGCTGTGCTCAACGACCTGATCACGGTGGGACGAGTGAAGCGTCCGTCGCTCGGAATCCGCCCACTGCCTATCGGGCCGGAACTCTCGCAGCAACTTGGACTGCCCTCTGATTTCGGGTTGCTCATCGTGCAGGTGACGCCGGGCAGCGCCGCAGAACGCGCCGGACTCAAGGGCGGCAGCGAGCGCATTTACCTCGGAAACACGCCCATCCTGGTTGGCGGAGACCTCATCGTCGCCATTGACGGCGATAACGTGGAGGACACGCAAGAACTCGCGCATGTGATGAACAATCACCGCGCCGGAGACACCATCACCGTCACCATCTTCCGCGCTCGAAAGAAGATGGAAGTTAAAGTCACACTGGCAGAGGCCCATGGAGATCAAAGGACGTAGGTTATTTCGAATCGGGTAATTTTGAATCGGGTAATGTAAGCAAACCGGCCACGGATCAATCGAACATCAAGAACCGGCCACGGATGAAACGGATCACGCGGATTAAAACCAAGAACTATTTCTTGGGGATTCTTGTCTGACAAGGTTTGCCCTATCCGTCTTTAGGTGTGCGGTCCGTGACTAGCTTTTGATTTTTGAGATCGAGGAGCAACATTGACGTCAGTTCCGTTCCCTGCGCCCGATAGTTTCATCGACGTTGCCTTCGCGCGCAGACTCGAATTGAACGAGATGCTGGCGCCGCTCGATTACGTGCGACTGCAGCAATCGCTGCATCCCGAACTCGGATTCGCCTGGAAGGAGATCGCGGGCGGCTACGCTTTCTTTGCAGGAGACGGTTCTCCGCTCAACCAGGCGGTGGGGTTGGGATTGCATGGAGCGGTTCTGGCCGCGGAGTTCGACGCCGTCGAAGACTACTTCCGTTCCCGCAACTCACCTGCGCAACTGGTGCTGTCTCCGTTGGCCGACGCGTCGCTCATGCAGATGGCCGCTGAGCGCGGCTATAGCGTCACGGAATTCAACTCCGTGCTCTACCTGCGGATACCGCAAGGTTACAAGGCACCGCCTACTTCGTTGCAGATAGAGCGGGTGACTGCAAGCGATTCGCTGGCATGGGCCAAAATCCTTATTGAGGGCTTCGAGGCGGTGGGGATTTTTTCGTCCGACGTTTTTGAGCCCTACGCGACGCTGCCGAATGCGATCTGCTTTCTTGCGCGCAGCGAGGGAACCGTGATTGCCGGGGCTGCCGGAACCGTCTATCCGGAGCACGGCGTGGCTGCCATGTTCGGCGCCGCCACGTTGCCCGCCTATCGCGGACGCGGCGCACAAACCGCGCTCTTGCAGGCTCGACTGCAAGCTGCGTCCTTTGCCGGATGCAACCTGGCCGTCATCTGCACGCAGCCCGGTTCGGGTTCGCAACGCAATGCGGAACGACAGGGCTTCCGCGTCGGCTACACCAAGGTCGTCATGGTGCGCAACTTCTAGGACCAGCAAGCAAAGGCAAATCAAGAGCACGCCACGGATCAAACGGATTACACGGATTAAAACCAAGAACTGCTACTTGGCCAGGAAGACGCCGACAAAGGGAGCCGCGGCGAAGGTTGGAAAGAAGAAATAGGACACTTTCAACACGCAACGAAAAGAAGCCACGTTTGCGCGTGGCTTCTTTGATTCCAGCCTGTTGGCAGCTATGATCCGCCGACGCTCTTGGAGGCGTTGACTTCCATCTCCATGCCTTCGCTGGCGGCTCGGACCTTGGGATAGTAGTCGCGCGATGTCTTGACGATGTTGTCGATCATCTCGTCGCTGTGGTCGGGGTCATGATGGAAGAGCACCAGTTCCTTGGCACCGCTTTCCATGCAGACGTTGACGGCTTCGCGCCAGTGACTGTGTCCCCATCCGCGCTTTTTGGCGGCGTACTCTTCGGGCAGATACTGCGCGTCGTAGATCAGCACATCGGCGCCTTCGGCCAGTTTGCGAACGTTTTTGTCGAAGAGCGGGTGCCCAGGTTCGTTGTCGGTGGCGTAGACGACGACTCCGTGCTCGGTCTCCAGACGGAAGCCAAGACAGCCTTGCGGATGGTTGAGCCACATGGCTTGCACGACGCAGTTATCGAAGGCGACGCGGCCTTCCTCAATGTCGTAGAAATTGCGGTGGGCGGCCATCTCGCTCATGTCCACCGGGAAATACGGGTCGGCCATCTGCTCCTCGATGGCGCGTTGCAGACCGCGTGTGCGGCTCGACGAGTGGAAGAAAAAATAGTTATCCGGGCTGTCGTAGAGCGGGCTGAAGAACGGGATTCCCTGGATATGGTCCCAATGAAAGTGCGAGATGAAGACATGCGCGTAGAGCGGTTTGCCGGCAAATTCGGTGGTGAGCTGCTTACCTAGATTACGAAAACCCGTGCCGCAGTCGAACACATAGATCTGCCCGTCGATGCGTATCTCTACGCAGGACGTGTTTCCCCCATACCGCATGTTTTCCATCTGTGGAGTCGGGGTCGAACCCCGTACACCCCAGAACTTAATTTGCATGCGTCCTCATCTCAAGCGCTCCTTGTCAAAGGCGCGCACACTGGTTCGTGCTCAAATCTGTATACGGTACCCGGGGGGAGGCTAAGTTTCGCAAAGTATACGACAGTTGTGATGTAAATAGTCAATGGCAAAGGTTTTACACCATGCATCTCCGCGACACCATTAATAAGAATGGTTCGGCGCGGCCGGGCAGTTACGGAAGGAGAGGGTGAAATCACGCAATCCGGGCATTGACCGTGCAGTTAATAGGGGGCATGGACGGCGCAGAAAGCTGCAATATTTACCATATCGGCAGCTTGACACAGCATCGAATCTTTTGATCCGGCGATTTGTCGTTCAGCGGAGATTCTGGCCGCGTCCGCGCCTGCTAAACTCGGCTGCATGCTACGTGTAAAACTACTTCGAACGGACGCGAAAGCGCCGACCATAGCCCACCCGGGCGAAGACCTTGGATATGATCTTTATGCCGCTGAGGATGTGACCATCGCGCCTCGGGAAAATGCCATTGTGCCGACGGGCGTGGCGATACAACTGACCTCGTCTGCGGGAGAGCCGATGGGCGCGCTGGTGCGCGACCGGTCTTCGATGGCCGCACGCAGGCTGACGGTGACAGCGGGAGTGATTGACGCCGGTTATCGCGGCGAGATCAAAGTGATCATGGAAAATCTTGGCGATACGGTCGCAGAGTTACACGCGGGCGACAAGCTGGCGAATCTGATTCCTTATCCTGTGCTGACGACGTCGGTGGAAGTAGTGGAAGATCTATTGGAATCAAAACGTGGTGCCGGCGGTTTTGGTAGTACAGGGAGATAGACACGTAGGTACGATTTACGGATTGCCGAATTTGAGGATTGTTGGATTTAACGTCGAGAGCGCGAGGTAGTTTTCTGTTAGACAATCATCCGTAAATCCGGCAATTCTGCAATTTGTAAATATAATCATTTGGTCATGTCCTTTCTTCCTGTTGAAGAACAACTCGCCTACTTGCGTAAGGGCTCGGTGGAGATCATCCGCGAAGCCGATCTGCGCGAACGTCTGGAAAAAAGTTTCAAGAGCGGCGTCCCCATGCGCATCAAGGCAGGCTTTGATCCGACCGCGCCCGACCTGCATCTGGGACATACGGTGCTCATCCGCAAGCTGAAACATTTTCAGGACATGGGGCACACGGTCATCTTCCTCATCGGCGATGGCACGGGATTGATCGGCGATCCGACGGGACGCAATTCCACGCGTCCGCCGCTGACTCGCGAACAACTGGAAGAGAACGCGGAAACCTACAAGGCGCAAGTCTTCAAGATTCTCGACCCGCAGAAGACGGAGGTTCGCTACAACAGCGAGTGGCTGCACAAACTCGGCTTCGAAGGCATGATCCGGCTGGCGGCGAAGTACACGGTTTCGCAGTTGCTGGAGCGCGAAGATTTCCATAAACGGTTCCAGGAAGAGAAGCCGATCTCCGTGCATGAACTGCTGTACCCGCTGGCACAGGGATACGACTCGGTAATGTTGGAGTCGGACGTGGAACTCGGTGGCACGGACCAGAAATTCAATCTGCTGGTAGGGCGCGAACTGCAACGCCACGATGGCAAGGTTCCGCAGATCGTCTTCACCATGCCGCTGCTGGAAGGTCTGGACGGCGTGCAGAAGATGTCGAAGTCGTATGGGAATTACGTGGGCATCACGGAGTCGCCGCTGGAGATGTTCGGCAAGCTGATGTCGATCTCTGACGAGTTGATGTGGCGCTACTACGAGTTGCTGACGGATGAGACGGTGGCCGCGATAGACGGGATGAAGAAGCAGGCTGCGACGGGGCAACTGCATCCGATGAAGGCGAAAAAAGATTTGGCGAAGCGCATCATCACGGACTTCCATTCGTCGGCGCTGGCGCAAGAAGCGGAAGAAAATTGGGCGAAGCAGTTTCAGAAAGATGAAGTGCCGGAGAACCTGGAAGAGGTGCGGTTGAGCGCGGCTGAACTGGGCGGAACGGCGGGCGAAGATGGGAAGACCTCGATCAAGCTGGACAAGATATTGGTGAAGGCGGGGCTGGCGGATTCAGGTTCGGACGCGCAGCGGAAGATAAAGTCGAATGCGGTGAAGGTGGATGGCGCGGCGCAGACGGAATTGTTTCTGAGCGTGAAACTTCCGGCGGAGATGGTGGTGCGGGTCGGAAGAAAAATGAAGAAGGTCTTGCTGGGATAACTATGAAGATTCTTGCCGCGATGCTGGTGCTGGTCACGTTCGCTTCGGCGCAGATGGTTGGGCCGAAGGGGAAGCCTGGGCAGATAAAGGATGAGTTCACCAAGATAGAGTTGGACGTCGTTGGCGGGAATGAGAGTTGCGACCGAGCGGTGTTCGAGCGCATAGAGGCCGATGAGTTTATCTTCACGGGGCCGAGTGGCACGGTGACTGATAAGCAGCAGGATTTGGCGAGTCTCAAGGATTGCAAGCCTTCGAAGCTCGATGCCTCGATCGATGATGCGCGAGTCCAGGTGCATGGGGATGTGGCGATTTTCAATGCGCAGCTTACCGAGCATCCGACGAACAAAGAAGGTCAAGTGGTAACGGGGCGGTATCGGTTCAGCGATGTCTTTGTCTGGCGCGATAAGCGTTGGCAGATGGTGTTGGGGCACAGTTCGCGGATTCCGGAGCCGAAGGTGGAGACACCGGCGAATTAGAGAGAGGCCGCCGCCGAGGTTGATGTGTTGCGCGCGGATTTGTTTACAGTCCGTTCCGCGCCCGCCTCATTTACAATCCCATGCGATGCCAGAAGCAGCCCTCCTGCATCCATAAGTGAACGCCAGTCGTTGCGCGCGTTCTGACACAGGGCTTAACCCTATCAGCGCCGTTGCGTTGGGCAGAGCGCAAACGCGGGAGTACATCATGAAGACAAGAAGGATACTCGTTTTGTTATCGTTCCTCGCCATTCTCAGCTTTGTAGCTCCGTTGCTGGCGCAGTCATCGCCCGATGCCAAGGGCGCGACGGGTCAACAATTTTCGGCTGACAATCCCTTCGCCAAGCAAAGCACGCTGCCGTACAAGTTGCCGCCGTTCGACCGTATCAAGGATGCGGATTTCCGGCCTGCGTTCGAGGCAGGGATGGCGGAGCAGCGTAAGGAAATCGACGCCATAGACCACAACGCGGCTGCGCCGGATTTTGAGAACACGCTAGTTGTGTTGGAAAAATCGGGACAGTTGCTGGATCGCGTGTCGTCGGTGTTCTTCAACCTGAGCGCTTCGAATACGAATCCGGAGCTGCTGAAGATATCTTCGGAGATGGCGCCGAAGCTCTCGGCGCACAACGATGCAATCATGCTGGATTCGTTGTTGTTTGCCCGCGTAAAAGCGGTGCACGAGAAACGCGACGCCCTCAAGCTTGACCCGGAATCTTTGCAACTGCTGGAGCGGACTTACACAGAGTTCGTTCGGGCGGGCGCGAATCTTACCGACGCGAACAAGACGAAGCTCAAGCAACTGAACGAGCAGATTGCTTCGTTGACCGACCAGTTCTCGCAAAATGTGTTGAAGGCGACGGAGGAATCCGCGGTTGTCGTCGATAAGGTTGCGGAGCTGGATGGTCTTTCACAGGAGCAGATAGGCGCGGCGGCCGAAGCGGCGAAGGCGCGGAAGCTTGATGGCAAGTGGGTGATCACTCTTCAGAACACGACCATCCAGCCGGTTCTCGCACAGCTGAAGAACCGTGCCTTGAGAGAAAAGATATACAAGGCATCGGTAGCACGCGGTTCGGGC
This sequence comes from Terriglobales bacterium, assembly GCA_038236965.1. Taxonomy (GTDB): domain Bacteria; phylum Acidobacteriota; class Terriglobia; order Terriglobales; family Acidobacteriaceae; genus JBBRZF01. Next base: position 34,518 of record JBBRZF010000013.1, read on the forward strand.
GGGCAGTATGACAACACCGCGGTGGTGGCGAAAATAGTGCGTCTGCGGGCCGAGAAGGCGACGCTGCTTGGGTATGCGGACTACGCCTCGTACGCGGTTGCGGATGGCACGGCGGGAACGCCTGCTGCGGTGAACAAGATGCTTTCCGGTCTTGTGCCGGCGTCCATCGCAAAGGCGAAACAGGAAGCTGCGGATAACCAGAAGCTCATCGAGGAGCAGGCGCGTGCGGCGAACGGCAAGCCCTTCACGCTTGAGCCTTGGGATTGGGCTTTCTACGCGGAGCAGGTTCGCAAGACGCGCTACGGATTCGACCAGGCTGAAGTGAAACCGTATTTCGAGATGAACCGCGTGATGCAAGACGGCCTCTTCTACGCAGCGCATCAACTGTATGGACTGAACTTCAAGGAGCGTCACGACCTGCCAGTCTACCAGGCGGACGTTCGTGTGTTCGAAGTGTTCAATGCGGACGGCACGTCGGTCGGGCTGTTTCTGGCCGACTACTTCGCGCGCGACAACAAGCGTGGCGGAGCGTGGATGAACAGCTACGTGGGCCAGTCCGGACTGATGGGAACGAAACCGGTGGTATCGAACAATCTGAATGTCGCCAAGCCAGCGGCGGGACAGCCGGCGTTGCTGACTTTTGACGAGGTCACGACGATGTTCCACGAGTTCGGACACGCGTTGCACGGATTGTTCTCTGACGTGAACTATCCGTCGCTCTCGGGCACATCGGTGCCGAGAGACTTCGTTGAGTTCCCGTCGCA